>JAJYLJ010000078.1:4979-8871 GCA_021787835.1 Deltaproteobacteria bacterium
CAAAAAATTTAAGTCTCGCATTGAATTAACAAACAAGAGGCCTGATCTAAAATGCCGTTTCTTTTAAGAACCAGAGGATTTGTGCCGATAGAATTCCTGTGGGATGTATAACAAGGGTATCAGACGCCTCAAAAAGTCTTGGACCTGGCGCGCGGATATTTGCCGCCTGCCTGATATGGACGCTTTTGATTACAGGCCTCCATGTCTGGCGCAGCAAAAACGCCGCGCCGGACTCGGCCTTGAGAGTCGGTTTTCTGCCCATAACCGACAACCTCATCTGCCCCGTAGCCGCCTATCATCTGAAATCCACGCCCATGGCCTTTAACCCGATAAAGTTTACCTCCTGGCCGGATGTAATCGAATCCTTAAAAAGCGGTGAGCTGGACATGGCCTTTATCCTTGCACCCATTGCCATAGCCCTTTATGAAAAAGGCCTGCCCATCAAGATCGTCCTCCTCGGCCATAGGAATGGATCGGCTTTCGTGGTAAAAAAATCCCTGCACATCACCAGTGTGGCCGGGCTCAGGGGCAAGACGGTCGCAATCCCGATCCGGTTCAGCACACATTACCTGACCCTTCTGTCGCTTTGCGACAAGGCGCGCATCTCGATAAAAGAAATAAACGTGGTCGAAATGCCGCCGCCCGACATGCCCTCAGCCCTTGCCTCGGGCGCTATTGACGCCTACATGGTCGGGGAGCCCTACGCGGCCAAGGCGGAGATGTCCGGCACGGCCCATGTGCTATATTACATAAAAGACGTACGGCCTGGCTTTATATCGAGCGTTGTAATCGTAAGGGACGACGTACTTAAGAAAAGACATGACAAGGTCATAAATCTTATAAGGGCCTTTTACAAGGAAGGGCTCTGGATTGAAACACACCGCCTTGAGGCCGCGCAGATCGGGGCGAAGGCGTACAACCTTCCGGAGTCTCTTATAAAATTCGTACTCACCAGCCCGCCGGACAGGGTAACATATGGAGATATCATCCCGAGCGTGGATGAATTCTCAAAAATGGCGGATGACATGGTTAAAAGAGGGCTCTTAAAGACAAGGCCCGACATCCGGTCCCTTGTTGATACATCATGGCGGTAGAGTGACATGGGCGAAGACGGCGGTGAAAGAAAAAACGGGTTCATGAAAGGGGCTTTATCAAAATGCAGGCAGGCGGACAGGATATTGCCAGCCCTCACGGTTGTGGTCATCATAGCGCTATGGGAGTGGGTGGTGCGCATATTTTCCATCTCCCCGGGCGTTCTTCCTCCGCCGTCAAGGGTGGCCGCCGCCCTTTGGGGGCTTGCCAAATCAGGCGTGCTCTTTGATTACACGGTGGCGAGCCTGTTCCGCGTGACCTGGGGCTATTTCCTTGCGGTGGCCGCGGCCGTTCCGATAGGCATGTTTCTCGGCCTCTGGCCCCTGGGACGCGCCGTATTCAACCCTATCATACAATTCCTGCGCCCGATCTCGCCCCTGGCCTGGATACCCCTTGCTATTCTCTGGCTTGGGATCGGGGACAAACCGGCCGTTTTCCTGATATTTCTCGCCGTCTTCTTTCCCATGCTTGTATGCGTCATGGGCAGCGTGGCCGGTATAAAAGTAACATATTTCAGAATAGCCCAAAACTTCGGTCTCACCGGTTACAGGCTTTACACAAAGGTTGTCCTTCCAGCGGCGCTCCCTGAAATAGTCGTGGGCCTCAGGATCACACTTGGGACCGCATGGCTGGTCATTGTCGCGGCAGAGATGATAGCCGTGAAATCAGGCCTCGGATACCTCATAGTTGACGCCAGAAACTCGCTCAGGATGGACCGCGTCATAGGCGGCATGGTGGTGATCGGGATCATCGGCCTTGCCCTTGACCGTATCATCAGAAGGCTTGAAACCCTCCCGTCCGTAAGATGGAAGCGGATGCAGCGATGAACAAGATAGAGGTCAAGGGCCTTTACAAGGCATACAGCGACAAAGGCCGCCGGATAAACGGCTATGATGAATGCCGGCTGCCTGAGGGCTCAACAGTGCTCCATGACATAAACCTCTCCATAAAAAGGCGTTCCTTTACCTGTTTTGTAGGTCCATCAGGCTGCGGCAAGTCCACGCTCTTAAGGATAATGGCCGGCTTTGAACATCCAACCAAGGGATGGGTGTTTATCGACGGTATGCCGGTAAACGGGCCAAGCCCCAGACATATATTCGTATTTCAGGAAGACGGGCTGCTGCCGTGGATGACCACCAGGGAAAACGTGGCTCTAGGCGTAAGAGACATTAAGGATTCTGACGAAAGAAGGCGCCGGATAATTGAATATATAGAACTTGTAGGGCTGAAAGGCTTTGAAGATCACTACCCCCATGAACTCTCAGGCGGCATGAGAAGGCGCGCCGAGGTGGCGCGGGCGCTCATCACAAACCCTGACATACTCTTCATGGACGAGCCCTTCGGCGCGCTCGACTTCCTGACCAGGCTCCAGATGCGGGAAGAGATGATAAACGTGCACATGATGTTCGACACCACAATACTGTTTATAACCCACGATATAGACGAGGCCATACAACTAGGCGACCAGATCGTCATCCTGAGCGAGCGGCCGACCAATCTGCGCGCCGACATACCGCTTGCATTCCCGCACCCAAGGGATTTCACCAAGGGCGGGCTTGCGGCCCTGAGGCGTGATATATATTTCCAGATGGGCATCCATACCGCGCTATAAGGGGCCATGCGAAACAAACCACGAGGCTTAAACCATAGGTCAGACAGGCCGTAAGCCCGCTCCCGCCATAGACCGGCTGGCCATGCAAGGCCTTAAGTTATACGGCGCGGCCCGGCCTTGCGGTTTAGACAGCGGCCCATTAATCTAGCTTGCCCATGAAATCAAGCAGCATATACGACATACTTCCATTTGTAAAAAGACCGAACCAGTATCTTGGAAACGAGATAAACGCAAGGCGCAAGCCCTGGGACGAGACCGCGCTCAGGGTCGCTCTCATATTTCCCGATCTCTACGAGATAGGCATGTCACATCTTGGACTCCACATCCTCTACCATATATTGAACGACATCCACTGGGCAATGGCGGACCGGGCCTATTGCCCGGACAAGGATATGGAGACACTCCTTAGAGAAAAGGGGCTGCCCCTCTTCGGCGTGGAGAGCCGCAGGCCCTTGAAGGAATTCGACATCCTCGGCATCACCCTTGCCTACGAGCTCTGTTATACGAACATAATAACCATCCTGGAGCTTGCTGGCATCCCTGTCATGTCACAAGACCGCCATGATCCGGCCTGGCCCATCGTAATAGGAGGCGGAAGCTCGGCGGCCAACCCGGAGCCTGTGGCCGGTCTTTTCGACGCGATCCTTATCGGGGACGGTGAAGAGGCCATTGTCGAGATAGCGGACACAGTCCGTTCCTGGCGGGAGGCAAAAGGGACAAAAAACGAGATATCAAAGGCCCTCTCCAGGATAAAAGGGGTCTATGTGCCAGGCCTCTACAGATCTATATATGAAAAAAACGGCGACTTTAAGGCGATTGAGCCAATCAATGCGGATATCCCGGACCGGATATATAGAAGGATACTCCCGGACCTCGAGAATGCTCCGTTCCCCGATAGACCCCTTGTCCCATACGCGCAGATCGCCCACGACCGGCTGGGGATCGAAATAGCAAGGGGATGCACCCGGGGGTGCAGATTCTGTCAGGCGGGGATCAGCTACAGACCGGTCAGGGAACGCACACCTGAAAAGGTCATGGAGCTCTTTGACAAGGGGCTTAAAGCGACCGGCTGGGAGGAGATATCGCTTCTTTCCCTCAGCACCGGCGATTACGGCTGCCTGACCCCGCTTCTGACCTCGCTTGTGGACAGATATCTCGACGGACGCCTGTCCATATCCCTGCCGTCTC
>JAJYLJ010000079.1 GCA_021787835.1 Deltaproteobacteria bacterium
CTGAAAAAAGAAGCGGCAGCGGATAACCCTGGGGTATCTCGCCCCTTTCGTCCAGCCTGCCGATGTAAGCCTCAACCCTTATTTCGTCAGGACCTAAGCCAGCCAAGTCAATGACGGCCTGTATCGGCAGACGGTCTCCAACTTTTGTGGATTCGTCGATGGGAATCTGCACATCAATAATCCTGATCTTCGGCCAAAGCTTTGTTACATTCTGTTTCCAGAGGGTCAAGGCCTTTAGTTCATTCCAGTCATTTTCTTTCAGAATACGCCATTTATTTATGTTTGGGAGATAGAATTGCCTGGCATAGTCTTCCACCATCCGGTTTGTGTTGAAAAATGGGCAGATTGTCTTGATTGAGTTTTTTATCATCTCGACCCATTCATGTTGTATGCCGTGCGCATTTTTTTTGTAGAATATGGGTATGACAGAGTTTTCGAGTATCTCATACAGGAGCCTGCTTTCAACCTCATCCTGATATTCGTGATCCTGG
Organism: Deltaproteobacteria bacterium; assembly: GCA_021787835.1. Classification (GTDB taxonomy): domain Bacteria; phylum Desulfobacterota; class Dissulfuribacteria; order Dissulfuribacterales; family Sh68; genus JAJYLJ01. Next base: position 492 of record JAJYLJ010000079.1, read on the forward strand.
TATTCCTCCCCCGCGCCTATTGCCCAGCCGTTGTTGCCCTTATATCCCTCAACCCACCAGCCATCCAGAGTGCTTAAGTTTATGCCGCTGTTGGCTGTTACCTTCATGCCGCTTGTACCGCTCGCCTCATTGGGCCGTCTAGGTGTGTTCAGCCACACATCAACCCCCTGGACCAAGTGTCTTGCCACTTCAATGTCATAGTCCTCAAGAAAGACGATGTGGTTGCGCAGCTCGGGCAGACTTGCCATTTGGACCACTTTATGGATCAGTTCCTTGCCGAATTTATCCTGTGGGTGCGCCTTTCCGCTGAAGATGATCTGTACAGGTTGCTGTGGGTTGGTAAGGATTTTTTTAAGCCGTTCAGTGTCTCTAAAGAGCAGGGTCGCGCGCTTGTAGGTGGCAAACCGTCTTGCAAAACCTATTGTCAATGCCTCAGGATCAAGGACCTCTTCCGCCTTTTCGATCTGATATCCCGGGAGCCCTTTTGCCTGTAACTGTCTTTTGAGCCTGGATCTTGCAAACGCGATTAATGCCTCGATCATCCTCTCCCTGCAGCGCATGATCTCAAAGGCCGGAATCTGATCCACCCGTTTCCAGATGTCATGGTTTGTGGGCTCGTCAATCCATCTTGTCCCGAGATATCGCTGGTAGAGGCGGGCCATTTCACTGGACATCCACCCAAGGGTATGAACGCCATTGGTTACGTGTGTGATCGGGACCTCGTGCGGGGGTATCTGCGGCCATATATTGGCCCACATTTTTCTTGATACCTCACCGTGAAGTTTGCTGACGGCATTGGTCTGAGAAGCCATTTTTATTGCAAGCACTGCCATGCAGAAATCTTCTGTTTGATCGTCAGGCTTGATTCTCCCAAGTCCTATAAAGGCCTCTATGCCGATACCGATCTGTTTTGCAAGTTTGCCAAAATAACGGCGTATCATATCCTGCGGGAATCTATCTATGCCAGCCGATACCGGCGTATGAGTGGTGAATATGTTGGTAGAGCGGACTATTTCCGTCGCCTCATTATAGGAAAGACCTTCATCTTTCATGATCTGGAGCAACCGTTCGATCGCCATGAAAGCCGAATGCCCTTCGTTCATGTGACATACCGTGGGCAATTTGTTCAATGCCTTGAGCATTTTTATTCCACCCATGCCCAGGACTATCTCCTGCTGGAGGCGTGTATCCAGATCCCCTCCATAAAGATATGATGTGATTTGTCTGTCAGCCTGGGAATTAAGCGGCACATCCGTGTCAAGCATATATATATCAACGCGCCCTACTGTTATCGACCAAGCGCGCGCCGAGACGACCCTGTTTTCTATCTCGGTCTGTATTATAAGCGGTTGGCCGTCAGCGCCTTTTATAGGTTTTAGCGGCATGTTATAGAAGTCGTTTGAGGGGTATTTCTCGAGCTGCCATCCGTCTGTGTTGAGATACTGCTGGAAATATCCGTGCTTGTAGAGAAGGCCTATGCCTATGAGGGGCAGCCCAAGATCGCTTGCCGATTTCATGTGATCACCGGCAAGTATCCCCAGCCCGCCTGAGTAAAGCGGGAGGCTCTCGTGCAACCCGAATTCCGCTGAAAAATATGCAATCAGTCCATCTGTTTTTTTGGTGTAATCAACCTGTTTTTTATGCCATGTCTTGCTCTCCAGGTATCGTTCAAGCTCGCTATAAACATCGTTCATCCTGGCCAGGAATATCTCGTCCCGGTCGAGTTCTTCAAGCCTCGGCTGCTCAATCATGCCCAGCATGGCCACAGGATTGTGACCGCTTCTTTCCCAGACCTCTCTGTCCATGTCCTGGAACAGGTATATGGCCTCCGGAGTCCATGTCCACCAGAGATTGCGGGCTATGGTCATTAAGGGTCTGAGCCGTTCTGGCAGATTAGGTGATATGTTGACAGTCTTTACCGTAGGCATTTATAGACTCCAGATAGATTATATTACAATAATCTGATTGTCTTTTAATTTGACGGTCAGTCCCTTTCCTTTTTGCAAGCGTCCGGAAAGCAGTGCTTCTGCAGCCTGATCTTTTATTGTCTGCTGGATCAGGCGGGCGAGAGGCCTTGCGCCATATTTTGAGTCATACCCATGTATTGCAAGCCATGAGCGTGCGTCTTTATCTATCTTGAGCCCTATCTTTTTAGCCGCAAGCTGCCCCTGCACCTCTTTCAGCATCTTATCAACGACAAGTCCCATAATCTCTGGCGTGAGCGGGTCGAATTGGACGATTGCATCGAGCCTGTTGCGGAATTCAGGGCTGAAGGTCTCTTTTATGGCCTTGGCCCCTTTATAGCCTGTATCGTCATGGGTGTTGCCGAAACCTATGGCCAGGCTGTCCATTTCTTTTGCGCCTGCGTTCGACGTCATGATCAGTATGACGTTGCGGAAGTCGGTTTTTCTGCCTGTATTGTCCGTCAATGTGGCATGGTCCATTACTTGCAGGAGTATATTGAATATGTCAGGATGGGCCTTTTCTATCTCGTCCATGAGCAGGACGCAGTGCGGATTTTTTCTTATCGCCTCGGTGAGCAGCCCTCCCTGGTCAAACCCTACATATCCTGGTGGAGCGCCTATAAGCCGCGCCACAGCGTGCTTTTCCATGTATTCGCTCATGTCGAACCGCTTGAAGCCAATGTTTAAGAGGGCTGCCGTCTGAAGGGCAAGTTCTGTCTTGCCCACTCCTGTAGGGCCCACAAAAAGAAAAGACCCTATGGGGTGGTCTGGGTGGGAAAGCCCTGCGTGGGAACGCTTGATCGCGCTCGAGACAAGTTTTATGGCGCCTTCCTGCCCGAATACCAATGATTTTAGCGAGGCCTCGAATCCAGTTAACCGGATTCTGGTGCCGCGCGAGATATATTTGGCAGGCACCATCGCCATTTTGGCTATCGTGTTTTCTATATGGCGGGCCGTTATCAGTTTCGCGCCTTTGCCGCCCGATGCAAGTTTCAGGGCCGCAGCCGCTTCATCCATTACGTCGATTGCTTTGTCGGGCAAATAGCGGTCTGTTATGTACCTGGCGGACAGTTCCGCAGCCGATTTTAAGGCCTTATTGGTGTATCTGACGCCGTGATGTCTTTCATAATGAGGTTTCAGCCCTTTTATAATATCAATGCTTTCGGCGACGCTTGGTTCTTTTATTTCTATTTTTTGAAATCTACGTGAGAGTGCCCGGTCTTTTTCAAAGAAATTTCTGTATTCCTCATAAGTGGTGGCGCCTATGCACCTAAGGCCGCCGTTTGCAAGGGCCGGCTTCAGGATATTTGACGCATCCATCGAGCCGCCGCTCGTAGCCCCTGCGCCTACCAGTGTATGTATTTCATCTATGAACAATATGGCCCCAGGTCTTTTTTGTAGTTCGGCTATGACATCCTTGAGTCTTGCTTCAAATTCACCCCTGTATTTAGTTCCAGCGAGAAGAGCGCCAAGATCAAGGGCATATATCTCGGTCCCAAGGATGGTTTCTGGGACATTCCCCTCATATATTTTAAGGGCAAGCCCCTCGGCAAGCGCGGTCTTCCCGACACCAGGCTCCCCGATAAAGACAGGGTTGTTTTTCCTTCTCCTGCACAAGACCTGCATGGTCCTTTCCAGTTCCGGCCCGCGACCTATAAGCGGGTCTATCGAGCCTAATGCCGCCTTTTGTGTCAGGTTAAAGGTGAACGTCTCCAGCGCGCCTTGCTGTTCTCCGTTTGTATCCTGCCGCTCTGAATCCGGAAATGCCTTGTCCGGCAAGGGAAGCCCTGCCTCATTTTGATTGGCCTTGTTGATTCCATGAGATATATAATTCAACACATCAAGGCGGCTTATGCCTTCTTGTTTGAGAAAATATACCGCGTAGGATTCATGTTCGGTCATTATGGCGGAGAGAAGATCGCCTATCTCCGCCTGTTTTTTTCCTGCCGATTGGACGTGCATTATGGTTATTTGAAGGACTCTTTGCAGCGCAAGGGTGGGCCTGGGGTTTTCGTTGTGTTCCTTGATTTTTTCAATGTGGGTGTTAAAAAAGTTTTCAACCCGCGCCTTGAGCCGCTCGGGCTTACCGCCACATGCCTTTATCAGTCTTTCTCCGGCATCATGATTGATCATTGCGAACAATAGGTGTTCGATGGAGAGAAATTCATGGCCTCTCATATAGGCCTCACGGCTCGCCATATTTAAAATTAGGTTTATATCGTTGCCTATCATGTTTTTGTCTTCTTATGATGTCAATATTATGCCTTTTCGTAGCTGGCCAATAGAGGAAAACCACTTGCACTTGCCTTTGCGTGAACTATTTCCACCTTGGTTTCGGCTATCTCTTTTGCATATATGCCGCATACGCCCAAATTTTCATTATGCACACGCAGCATTATATCTGTCGCCTCTTCGACCGATTTACGAAAAATCTCAATAAGCACCTGCACTACGAATTCCATGGTGGTGTAATCATCATTGTGCAGAATCACCTTGAATAAAGGTGGTTCATCTATCTGTCTTTCCAGTTTTGCTTTTTGAAGCAGGTCTTCTTTGGTGTTTGTTTTATTCATTTTGGCAATTTTACATTGATTTCTTAAGTTATTTTGTTTTTTGGATCTTTTAAGCTCATATGTATCAAAAATTCTGCGTTGCCTTTAATCCCTGTGATAGGCGAACGGATAAGGCCTTTTATTTCAAGGGCTAGATTGTCTCTAAAAAAACCGCTCAGGTCATCCAGCACTTCCTGATGCAAAAAATCCCATTTGACTATACCCCCTTTTTCAATTTTTGTCCTTGCTATCTCAAATTGTGGTTTTATGAGAGCAATTATAATGCCATCAGGACGAAGAAAATGTAAAATAGCCGGAACCACCTTTTTTAAAGATATAAAAGAGGTGTCTACTGTCGCTATGTCAATCTGTTCATTGATGGCCTCTGGGGCAAGATATCTGACGTTGGTCCTTTCCAGCGTCACCACTCTTTGATCGTTTCTGAGCGTCCAGTCCATCTGTCCATACCCAACGTCAACCGCGTAAACCCTCGCCGCACCATTTTTTAAGAGGCAATCGGTGAACCCTCCTGTTGATGCGCCGACATCTATACATGTCAGCCCTGCCACACTTATAGAAAAATGTTCAATGGCATGGGCCAGTTTCACGCCTCCACGGCTTACATATGGGTGGACCGGGGTTGCAACCTCTACCCTGGAATGCAGTGGCAAAAGATGTCCAGACTTATCCGCCAGGATACCGTTCACTCTTACCTTGCCTGCGCCTATATATGCCCTTGCCCTGTCTATATCGGGGGCAAGGGCCTTCTCAACGAGCAACATATCGAGGCGCAATATTTTTTTTGCCTTGTCGTTCATCGTTTGGTAGTTTTGTTTGTGGCGTACAACCATGTGCTTATTTTTTTGTTTTTCTTGTCAGGGTCAGTCTTGATATTGGGTCTTTTTTATTTTTTGTCTTGTTGCCAGCCTTTCCAGTGCTTAATTTGATTATAAAATATTATAAGGAGTTTAAAAGGGATGATTACAAAGGAAGAGGTCTTGGATGCCTTGAAGGGGGTTCAGGACCCTGAGCTTAATAAAAACCTGGTTGAACTTGGAATGATCAAGGGCATTGAAATAGCAGGAGATGCCGTCAAAATTACTGTCGCCCTTACAATGGCTGGATGCCCCTTGAAAAGCAAAATAAAATCTAACGTAGAGGCGGCAGTGCGTACCATAGAGGGTGTGGGCCATATTGAAGTCGTGTTGGGTGTGATGACATCGGAGGAGCGGGCAAGACTCTTCGGACGGGCGCCGTCAGAGATGGAAGGTGTTAAAAATGTTAAATGCATTATCGCCGTGGGGAGCGGCAAGGGTGGTGTCGGCAAGACAACCGTGACTGTCAATCTTGCCGTCGCCCTTAAGAATCAAGGGGCTAGGGTCGGCATATTAGATGCTGACATGCATGGCCCTGACATACCGATAATGCTGGGCGTTGATGAGCGTCCGCTTGGGTCGGGCGGGATGCTCCTGCCTGTTGAAAAGTATGGAATCAAGATGATGTCGGCCGGTTCCCTCGCGGGGGAAGGCGTGCCCATAATATGGCGCGGGCCCATGGTAAATAAGGCCATCAAGGAATTTCTCGGGCATGTCAATTGGGGTGAACTTGATTATCTTCTGATAGACCTTCCGCCCGGGACGGGCGACGCTGCCATTACCGTGGCCAATTCAATCCCACTGAATGGCATTGTCATGGTTACCACGCCGCAGAAGGTGGCTCTTGAGGATGTGCGCAGGGCCATAGGGCTCTTTAGGGCAAAGGATATCAAGATATTGGGCATAGTAGAAAATATGTCTTTTTTCAAATTGCCAGGCGGGGAAGACAGCGAAGTTGTCGATATCTTTGGAAGCGGCGGCGGTGAAAAGCTCGCCAGGGCCTTTAAGCTCCCCCTTCTTGGCAAGATACCTATTGATCCGGCTATCCGCAAAGGCGGAGATGAAGGCAGGCCCAAGGCCCTTGAGGCAGAAAGCGAGGCCGGCCTGGCCTTTGCCGGTATAGCAGGACGGATACTTTCAGAGTGCGGGTGTTAAAATTGCGCCTTATGGATTAATTATGATTGATGATACCGCTGGCACACTTCTTGACACATTTACAAGGGCGAGGCTTTTTGACCTCTTGCTCGAAAATATTCCGGCAGGATTCGTTGTCTTTGATCATGATAGATTGATTGTAAGTTTTAACCCTGCCGCTGAAAAGATTACAGGATACTCAAGGAGGGACGCGGTTTCTCGAAGGTGTCATGAAATATTCAGAACCGATCTATGCGAGGCGGATTGTCCGGTTTTTAACAATGCCTCGGGGCCTCAGATGGATCGGCAGCCCACAGGCAAGAGACTCACATTGCGCGCAAAAGGGGAGAGGCAAGTGCCTGTAGTTATGACTTGCGCGACATTAAAGGGCGATGGCATCCCTGTAGGCGGCATTGTTATCTTTACCGATGCGTCGGATATGATGGCCATTGAGCGACATCGAAAGATTTTGATATCCATGTTCGCACACGATCTTAAGGCCCCGCTCGTTATAATCGATGGTTTCGTTCAAAGGATGTTGCAGGGCAAGGCAGGTCCGGTTACCAGGAAACAGACTGATTATCTCTTGACTATAGACCGTGAGATAAGACGCATGGGCCATTATGTACACTCTTTCCTAGATGTTCTAAAGATGGAGGCTGGAGAAACCGACATCTCATTGAAGCCATGTTGTTTGGATAAGGCCGTTGCCGAGTTGATAGATACATTTAAGATAGAAGCGCAAGATAAAGGCATTGATCTTATTGCCGATATACCAAAAGATATACCGGTGGTCAAAGGCGACAAGGATCAAATTCAAAGGGTTATAATGAATCTTTTGGATAATGCGATCAAATTCTCTCCTGAAGGTTCAAGGGTTACAATACGCCTTTATGACAGGCCCGATTATTTGGCGTGTGAAGTCAGCGATTCTGGTCCGGGGATATCTTTCGATGACATGCCTTTTATTTTTGATCCATTTTATAAATCGAAACACACCATAAAAGAAAAAGGAGAGACTGGTTCAGGCCTTGGCCTTGCCATAGTGAAAAATATCGTTGAAAGGCACGGAGGCAGGGTATGGGCTGAAAGCGAACCTGGCAAGGGCGCGGTCTTTACATTCACCATTCCCAAGGTTACCGTCCCCCGCGAGCAGGTGGAATCTGGCGCCAGCAATTGATCTCGTATGCGGGAAGCGGCGGCTGATATATTTAATAATATAGCTCAAGAATATGATCTATGGTATGAAAATAATGTCATTTTTTTAAATGAATTGGCCGCCATCAGGCAAGCCGTCTCTATAAATGGCCTTTCCTTGGAGATAGGTGTTGGATCAGGGCGCTTTGCATCGGCCCTTTCAATCGCCTTTGGTCTGGATCCTGCCCTTGGGCCACTCAAGATCGCAAAATCACGCTCTATTTTTGTTGTTCAGGCGCAGGCCGAGGCCATCCCGTTTAGATCAAATATGTTTGATAATGTATTTTTTATAACATCCCTCTGTTTCGTGGACGATCATTTAATGTCCATCATTGAAGGCATCCGCATCCTCAGGTCTGGCGGACGACTTATAGTGGGCTTTATATCAAACGACTCTGAGTGGGGCGCTTTTTACCGGCAAAAAAAGAGGGAGGGCCACAAGATTTACAGGTATGCAAGGTTCTTTAGCTCAGAGGAGCTGATATCCATAGCAATAAATGAGGGACTCCTGCTGGAAGGCTCCGTATCCACACTCTTTCAGCCCCCTGACGCCAAGGAGTATATCGCCGAGGCTCCCAGGGCCGGCATTATAAAGGAAGGAGGATTCCAAGTCCTTGTTTTTAAAAAA
>JAJYLJ010000080.1:0-1368 GCA_021787835.1 Deltaproteobacteria bacterium
CCTGTTTCCAAAACCTGGACTGTAGTATCCTGCTCGATAAATGCAGGCGCCTTGCGGTGGATCGGATAGTAGGTCTCTGAAGTCAACGCCCCAAGGCCATCAACCGGTCTCCCGACGACGTTCATGATCCTGCCTAGCGTAGGCGCACCGACAGGGATCTTGATAGGCTCGCCGCTGTCTTTCACAGGCATCCCGCGGACAAGGCCGTCTGTTGTATCCATGGCTATACACCTGACCATGTTGTCGCCGAGGTGCTGAGCCGCCTCGATAACCAAATTATCAGGCTCATCGCTGATCGCCGGGTTTGAGACAAAAAGACCGCTTAAAATAAAGGGCAGATGCCCTGGTTCAAATTCAACGTCAACTACAGGCCCGATCACCTGGGCTATTTTCCCCACATTTCCACTCGCTCCAGTAGCCATCTATTCCTACCTCCCGTCACACATATTTGTGCAAAAATTTTCTCTTAACTTAAAGAGCTAACCTTTAAGGGCCTCTGCGCCGCCGACAATATCCATCAATTCCTTGGTTATTGAAGACTGTCTGGCCTTGTTATAGACCAAAGTAAGATTGCTTATGATATCCTTACATGCCCTTGTAGCATTATCCATTGAAGTCATACGCGCCGCCTGTTCGCTGGCCGCCGTCTCAAGCATTGCATGCATTATCTGGACATTGACATACATGGGCAGCAATTGATTCAATATCTGCTCAGGCTCGGGCTCATAGGTGTAAGTTGCGCTTGGGCCCTTGGCCTCTTCTGACTCAGGCTCTCCAAGCCCTTTTTTACTAATAGGCAACAGTCTTTTGAAATTGGGCTTTTGAACGGCAACATTTATAAATCTGCCATAAAGCAGCTGCACCTCATCAACCTTTTCTTCAAGGAAGAGTCTCATTACCTCCTGGCCTGCCTGCTTTGCATTGAACATCTGTATATTACCCATGACATCAATGCTCCGGTAGAGCAGCTCATACTGACCCCTGCCGAAATAATTCGCCCCCTTGCGGCCTATACAGGCGAGAGCTACATTGCGTCCTTCGTTTTTATGATTTTTGGCGAACTTTTCAGCGGCGTTGATCAAGTTTGAGTTAAAAGGCCCGCAAAGACCGCGATCAGAACTTACAAGCAGCAACAGTACAGTTTTTACAGGCCGCACGGCCATCAGAGGAAAGGCATTGGGGTTGGCCGAACCGGAAAGCTCGGCCATAACCGTTCCGAATTTCTCGGCATAGGGCCGGAAATCCTCCATCCTCTTCTGGGCCCCGCGAAGCTTGGCAGCCGCAACCATGTTCATGGCCTTGGTTATCTGCTGCGTCTTTTTAACACCCGTGATCTTTATCTTTACATCCTTGAGAGATGGCATTTAT
>JAJYLJ010000080.1:1468-8788 GCA_021787835.1 Deltaproteobacteria bacterium
GCGGACAGATACTGCAAGGACGCCGGCTCGCTGGCGCTCGCGGCCACAACGGTGGTATATTCCATGGCGCCGTTACGGCGCAGAGCCTCTGTCACAAGGGCCACTGTCGCCTGCTTCTGGCCTATGGCGACATAGATGCAGTAAACATCGGTATTCTTCTGGGCTATTATGGCATCCACGCCGATAGCCGTCTTGCCGATCTGACGGTCTCCAAGGATCAGCTCGCGCTGCCCCTTGCCCACAGGCGTCATGGCGTCTATGGCCTTGAGACCTGTATAACACGGCTCATGAACGCCTTTACGGTCGATAACGCCAGGCGCCTTCATCTCAATACGGCGGAACTCCTTTGCGGCAATCGGTCCCTTCCCGTCGATAGGGTTTCCAAGGGCATCCACAACGCGCCCAAGCATGGCCTCGCCGACCGGGACCTGGGCTATCCTGCCGGTCCTCTTGACCAGATCGCCCTCCTTGATCCCCTCTATGCTGCCCATAACGGCCACACCGACGTTATCCTGCTCAAGATTGAGCGCAAGGCCCATAACCCCGCCTGGAAACTCCAGCAGCTCCATCGCCATGCAATTTCTGACCCCGTAAACACGCGCGACGTTGTCGCCCACCGACAGGACCGTGCCCGTCTCCGCAAGATCAATCGTCTTTTCGTAGCCCTGGATCTGCTTCTTTATGATGTCACTGATTTCTTCTGCTCTTATCTGTGCCATTATCCCAGATCACCCCTCTCTATAGATTCTCTAAAGCCTTGTAGCTGACTTCTTATACTTCCATCCCAGACCATATCGCCTATACTGGTCACTACTCCGCCGATAATGGAGGGATCTTCCTGTAACTCAAGAACCACCTGCTTGCCGCTGACCTTTGCAAGGATCTTGGCAAATTTTTGCTGTAATTCACCAGACATTGGCACCACGGTCTTGACCACAGCCCTCACAACGCCGGTCTCTTCGTCCACCAGCTCACCAAACGCCTGACATATCTGGCTGAAATTCTGGATCCTGCGGCGGTCAACCAAAAGACGCAGAAAGTTGGCCAGCACATCTTCTATTTTATAAGCGCCAATAAACTGGTTCACTATCTCCTGCTTCAGATCCATTGGATAGACAGGGCTTATCAACGCGAGCTCAACATCGGGGTTCTTAGCCAAAAAGCCGGCTATTTCTTTCAACACCCCGCCAAAGCTCTCAAGCTTACCGCTTTCCTTTGCAACGAAGAAAAGCGCCCTCGCATACCTTTTTGCTATGACTGCGCTGGTCAATTTTTAGTCACCACCCTTTCAAGATATTCACTTATAAGACGATGATGATCCTGCTCGGATATACTCTTTTTTATCATGTCTTCAGCCATCTTTACAGCCAGCTCAGCGACCTCTTTCTGGAGCTGAATCCTGGCCTTTGAAAGCTCCTGCTGTACATAAAGCTCGGCCTGGGCCTTTATGCGCTCGGCCGAGTCATTGGCCTGCGCGATAATCCTGGCCTTCTCCGCCTCGCCCTGTTCAACAAAGGATTTAAGTATCCTGTCTGCCTCGGCATCCATGCCAGAAAGTTTTTTCTCGTATTCGGCATACTTGCGTTCCGCATCAAGACGTTTTTTATCCAGTTCATCAAATGCGGTCTTTATGGATTCAGTGCGCCCGCGCAAGGCGTCACCTATGGGCTTGCGGAGATATTTCACCAGCACTATCGCGAGAATGGTGAAATTGAGGCAGAACCAAATAAAGTTCATAACCTGGCTGTGCGTAAGCCCGTGCCCTTCTTCACCCTTGGATGCGGCTGATTCATGTCCTGCGGCAGCATCGCTGGTTACGGCCTTGCCGCCGGTATCGGCTGCTTGACCGGCAACACCTTCGGACGCATAAACCGAAGAGCGCGCCAAGTCAGATGATGCAAAAAACATTAAACAAACCAATAAGGCAAAAAGCCCAGCCAGAGACCAAAATCTCTTTACCCAAAACATTTAGACAGCCCTCCCCAGCAACTTCTGTGCAATATCTGCGGCAAAAACCTCGCTCTTTGCGGCAAGCTCCTTCCTCGCACCATCTATCTGGGCGGACATATCGGCCACAAGACGCTGCTTTAGCGCGTCAGCCTCTTTGCTGCTCGCATCCAAAAGTTCCTTCTCCGCCTTTCTTGCGTCAATCTTAAAGCGCTCTTTTTCGGCCTGGCCGGCCTTTCTGGCCTCAGCCAATCTTTTATTAAAAGAATCGATAAGCTGGGCTGCATTCCGCTCAAACCTCTCTGACTCACCCTGAATAGAATCCATTTTTGACTTACGCTCCTCCAGCATCCGGCGGATCGGTTTAAACAGCATGGAATTCAGGATGAACATGAGCACTAATACTGAAATTATCTCCACCAGCAACGAAATATCTAAATTTATCATGGCCCCTTCCTTCCTTATCAAAACCTTGCAAGACCAATAAAATGAAGCCTCATTCAGAAACTTAATTAGGCTTTTACATCATTTAAAAAGACATGTCAACGTCTTCAACGCATTTTATTTTCCTCTTTTTTCGCCCCATAAAATTTTATGCAACTGAATCTGGAAACGCACTGGAAGTCTGTCATCAAGTATCCACGATGCCAGATCAGCAGGATCACAGACGCCCCATGCCGGCGAAAAAATCACCTCTGTATATCTAAAAAGAAACCCGCTTTTTACTATGTCGGCGGCCCAGAGATAATCATTGCGTCCGGTTATGACGAATTTCATCTGATCTTTTTCATTAATATAACGCAGATTCTCCTCTAGCCATGACCCTTCCATGCCGCTGCCAGGGGTCTTCCTGTCCACCACCTTTACAACACCCCTGGGCACCAACGCCAGCGGCAGGCTTCCGTTCGTCTCAAGGAGCACATGGGCGCCTGCACGCAAAAGGGCGTCCATCAGAGGGATCGCCTGGCGCTGCAACAAAGGCTCTCCGCCTGTAATCTGAACGAATCTTGCGCGGCTGGCCGACCACTCCGCCACGAGAGACGGAATATCTCTTTGCGCGCCGTCCAAATAGGCATACCGTGTATCACAATAAAGGCATCTTAGATTGCATCCGGAAAGACGTATAAAAAAACAAGGCCAGCCCGCCCACACCCCCTCACCCTGCAAACTTAAAAAGGTTTCGGCGACTAGAACCGGCATCAAGGCAACCCCTCTTAATCCTCATGATATATGACACCGGCCGCAGGCGTCTCGCACACCTTAACCCTTAGAAGCTTGACGCCCTCATAATCATGAGAAAGCGTCTTGCAAAGCATTTTGTATATATATTCCGCAAGTCTTTCTGAAGACGGATTCTGGCGCTTGAATGCAGGGTGGTCATTTATGTTGGTATGATCAAGCCCATCCAATACACTATATAAAGCCTTTCTGAGGTCTCTGAAATCTATCCCCACATCTATTGAATTTAACTTTTCAGCTCCGACCGTCACTTCAACATCCCAATTGTGCCCGTGCATGCGTTCACAGTTGCCCGGATAATCTCTAAGATAATGCGCCGCTGAAAAATGGCCCTTGATAAATATTTCAAACATGATCATGCCCCCTCGGCCCAAATATCTCGGAGCCGACCCTGACAATTGTAGCGCCTTCCTCCACGGCCAGCTCAAAATCGTGCGACATGCCCATTGATAAATCTCTTAGAAAAATGCCTGTTTCGCGGGCTGTCTTGTCCCTCAGCTCACGCAAAGACCTGAACCAGCACCTGGCATCCTCCGGATTATCAGACAAAGGCGTTATGGTCATAAGCCCCGAAATATCCAGATTTGAAAAATCAGCTAACCTTGTCAAAAAATCCGGCAACAGACCAGGCGATACGCCTGACTTGCCAGGATCTTCTCCTATATTCACCTGAATCAAGACTGGCAGCCTTTTATCGGCCGCCTTCGCCCTGCGGTCAAGGGCCTCTGCAAGCTTAACGTTGTCCAGGGTCTCGATGCAATCAAAGAGTTCCAGTGCAAGCCCAGCCTTATTTGTCTGCAGGTGGCCTATAAAATGCCAGATAAGACCTGGGTGGAGCCTTGCCAAAGAAGGTATCTTATCGCCCGCCTCCTGTGCGTAGTTTTCACCGAAGAGTAGCTGACCGGCCTCGACAGCCTCCGCTATAATGCCGGGTCTCACGGTCTTTGTAACGGCAAGAAGGCTTACCTCATCCGGATTCCTGCCGCTTCTCTGCGCGGCGCAGGCTATCCTGGATCGTACCCCTTCAATGCGCCTGGCTATCATAAAAGGATGCAAAAGGCCAATACATTCGCCTCACAAACCTTATATTCTATATATTCTCTTCTATGCGCACCCAAACGGGCTATAATCCGTGCGGCCCCAGAAATAATCGACCATAGACCTTAAATCCTTTACTGGTATCTGGCCAGGAGCGCTCTCAGCGCCCATGGAATGGGATGCGAACGTCAGATATGAACCAAGGGCAAGACACGCAAGCCTGCTGAGCCTGCCTAGCGGCCCCATGGCAAAGGCTATGAGCGGAAACCCGTTCACCTCGGGGTCTGAATAAAGAGACAGCACCCGCCGCACGTCACCCGCGTTTCTGGCCGTAACCACTATCTTACCAATATCAGCCCCTGCCTCTTTCTCCTCAACAATGAACCTCGAAAGACCCGTTTCATCCGGGGCGCCGGAAAAATCATGAAAAGAGACGATAACCTTACAGCCGCTGCGCCTTGCAGCCTCCACCACGGATGTGCGTAGGTCACGCCGGGTCCTGAGTTCTATATCAACAAAACCAGCCCCGCTTACCGCGGCCTTGAGCAAAAGACTCACCCTGTCCTCTTCGCCGCCCCGAAAGCCGCCCCCCTCCCAAACCGGCCTGTTGGTGAAGATGATGGGCAAGGGGCTGCCTTCAACGAGACGCCTCATATCAAGGGCGGCTATGTCGTCAAGCGCGTCAAGCCTTATTTCCGCCATATCCGCATATGGAGCGCACTCAAGGAGCCTTTGCCTCATGATGTCTTCCGAAGGCGCAGGAATTGCGACGCATATCCTTGGACCCTCTAAAGAACTAGTCTTTAAAGTAGGCATGTGTATCGGGATCGATACAATCCAGGTACTGCGCTATGGCCTGATCATAATGATATGTGGCTGCGAAGACCTTGCAGGCGAGCCTGAATCTGGTCGCAATACAGGTCGCCCCGCCATTGGCCTTAAGTTCATCCAGCACATACTGGTAATCAGACGGGTCAACAATTACGGTCACGTATCTGAAATTCTTGGCGGAAGAACGCAGCATGGCGGGCCCGCCTATGTCTATATTCTCTATGGCCTCGTCAAGTTTAACTCCGGGCCTTGCCACCGTCTCTTCAAAGGCATAAAGGTTTACAACTACCATGTCTATCGGAAGTATCCCGTTTTCATCCATCTGCCTTATGTGCGAAGGATTGTCCCTGATGGCCAGTATCCCTCCGTGGACCCTTGGATGAAGGGTCTTGACCCTGCCGTCCATCATCTCAGGGAAACCCGTGAGGCCTGATACGTCCTTCACCGGCACGCCCGCCTCGCGGATCACCTTGGCCGTGCCCCCGGTTGATATAATCTCTACGCCCATATTGTTAAGCTCTCCGGCAAACTCCGCCACGCCGGTCTTGTCCGTCACGCTTATTATCGCACGCCTTATCTTTATCAACATGGCCATCCTTTCTGCATATATATTATTATAAATCCGGATTGGTTATACAAAACCCCGCTTAACATTTTTTCTGTACTAGCAAAAGTTAAAAATAACGTCAAGCTAAATCTCGAAAAGTCCAGGCTTGTAAAGGGTATTTAATTTGTTTGGTGTATTGCTTGCTGGTCCTGGGAGCAAGGGGAGAGGAGGCATAATAAAACAGAAGAGATGTCCTGCATGACAGCCTTGCGTCATTGATAGACAGCCATTGATAGGCAATAGGTGAACAATGGTGGTCGGGACGAGAGGATTCGAACCTCCGGCCCCAGCGTCCCGAACGCTGTGCTCTACCAGACTGAGCCACGTCCCGACCGTAAGATAGCGGCCTATCTTAGTATCTCTCATACAGGTTTGTCAACTTGGCGGCCTGTTGACTCGATGAACAAAAATAGACATTACCACTGGGCAAAGATTTCCTCGCCCCGCGGCAATGTCTTCATCTTTGTTGATTTAACTCATTGATAAAACATGGCTTATGAATTGGGCATAGTTATTGCTGATAATTCTAGATAAAAAAATAAAGGACCGAATACCATGCAAATAGTCTTGCAAAATTTTAAAGGTCCAATAGACGCCGGTCAGCCCGACAAGATGGCTGGGATCGAAAAAAACGCCAATGACAACGGCTCATTCAAAGATATCCTGAAGGCGAGCGGGGATGCGCAAAACGCGCAGCCGGAAACCCAGAGCCGGCCGGAAAAGCCCGCGTCTTCAGATAAAGGCGGCCTTGATGCAAGGCCCAACGATAAAGAAGAACCAAACAAAGACACAAAAGATACGGCGGAAAACGCCTATATCCCACTCGGCCTGCCTGTAATCCAGATTCCGCAGGCGCCGCAAAAGGCCGGCGAGACAGGGAGCGCCTCCCGGCCCATAGAATCAGGAACCGGCCCCAAGGCAGGCGCGATGGTAAATACAGGGATGGCTGACGCCAGCCAGCAAATTTTGCAGCCAGACACACCCGGTACAAAAGAGGGCGATACGGCAAGCGGCTTGGCCGGCCCGGCAAAAAAGACTCCGGAATCAGGACCGTTGGATCAATCAAAATTACAGTACATACCAACAAAGGAATCAAACGGGACGCTGGCATCAGACCATCTGCCCGACTATAGTCCCGGCATCTTCTCATCCGGCGGGAGTGCTGGCGATGAACAGACAAAACAGAATACCGGGAGGGCGGCGGGTGGCGCGGTGGGCCTTGGCCTGGATAACAAAAGTCTCAATGCCCTGCCCCAGGGCGCAAATAATACCGAAGGAGAAAAATCCTCGGTAAATAAGACCCTGGAGATCAATATGAACAATAATACGCCTGATGGCGCGCTCAAAGATTTTAAAATTGACCAAACAGGCGGCAATAACCAAGGGCCGACAGAGCCAGGCTCTGCGAGGACACAGACAACACAACAACAGGTGGGGCAACAAGACATAAAGGGAGCGGTTAAAAATACAACAACGAATACGGATAAGGCGGGAAGCGCGCCAGGCGAAACATCGAACCAGAAAACAGGCGCCTTCAATACATTAAGACAAGAAGACGCATCCGCAGCAAATACCACGTCCAGCCAGCAAAAATTTATATCAGCGGCAAAAGACGACAAGAAACAGCAGGCGGCGCAAACGCATAAAAAAGAGGGCCC
>JAJYLJ010000004.1:0-28234 GCA_021787835.1 Deltaproteobacteria bacterium
GCGCCGTGAGTTTGACAGCATAAACACAAACGACGCCAAGGCCCTGGGCTTTACCGGTCCCTTGAGCTCAGGCCCCGGCACCCAGGACGACCTGGGCGTAAGGGTGCAGTATCAGTATTTCTTCTAGGGACTTTTGCATGAAAGGCAGGCCCGGGCGTGCATGTGCAGCATGCCTGTTGCCTGCCGGTTGCATAAGGCGCCTTAAAATATATGGAATTTTATCATCGTTTAAGAAAAGACATGGAAGATATGGCGGGGGATCATAATCTTTTTAGAGAGCCTGTCATGATTACCGCAAGGACCCTTACATCAAAGGAGGCTATAGGTGAGCCGGAAAGAAAGAATTTCCCGCTTCTAAAGGGGAAAGAGGTGATGATCGAGGCGCAGTTTTTGGGCCAAAAAGGCCAGGCTTATACAGGCATGCCAGGTGATTATAAGGGGACGATAAGGCAGATTCTTGCCTTTTCTCTCTGCAATGATTTTGAAAGGGCGTGCCTGATAGCCAGCCTAAATGCCGTTATGCGGCATCTTGGCTTGATAGAAAAGACCGTTCATTGCAGGGATCATGCCCCTGAAAGGTGCGCCGCCAATCTCCCTCAGTATGTGCGGAAACGTTTTGGAAAACCGAAGATAGCCTTTATAGGATTTCAACCCGCAATGATAGACTGCCTATCAAGGGTGTTTGAGCTAAGGGTTGTTGATCTTGATGAAGATAACATCGGCAAGAAAAAATATGATCTTGTTATAAACGGGCCTGATAAGACGGATGAGATAGTATCATGGTCTAATATAATCATAGCCACTGGTTCAACATCAATTAATGGAACTATCAAGAGGTTTCTGACAGATATGCCGGTAATATTTTATGGCGTATCCATAGCAGGGATAGCAAAGAAATATCACTATGAAAGATATTGCCCATGCGCATATTAAAGGGCCAGAGAGGAAAGTCATGAAAAGGGCGGTTTCAAAATTTTTGATCTATCTTACGACAGCATTCCTTATAGTATTGAACATATCGGCCAGCGTAAGTGCGGATGAACTCATGGTCTTTAGCGGTGCTGCCTTTAAAAAGCCTTTGGATGAGCTCATACAAGGCTATGACAAGGCAAGGGTGAGCGCCAATTATGGCGGCGTAAAGACCATGATCACCCAGCTTGAACTTGGCAGGCAGGGTGACATCTTTGTCGTCCCGTCGCCCGATATCATGGAGCAGGCGGTTCAAAAAGGGCTTGTGAAAAGAGATAGCGTCAAGAGTTTTATCTATGCCGTTCCTGTAATAGTTGTCCGGAAGGGAAACCCCAAAAACATACAAGGTATCGAGGATCTTCTCAGGCCTGACGTCAGGTTTGCCATGGCGAATCCGGAGGTGGTGTATATAGGGCAGCTTGCAGCCGAAATCTTTGATAGAAGCCTCTCTCCCGGGAAGGTCAGGGCCTTGAGGGAGAGGGTCCTGACCTATGCCGAGGACATATCGAAACTTCAAGGCTATCTGCTCATGGATCAGGTGGATGCGGTGCTCGGGTTCGATTTTCTAAAGGGCTGGAACCCCGATAAGGTCGACATTGTAAAACTAAAACCAAACGAGGTCATTCGTATCGGAAATGGCCAGATAGGTGTTACCACTTTTTCAAAGGATCCACGGGGGGCGGAGAAATTCATCAGGTTTATCTTGTCAGATAGCGGGCGGGAGATATTTAAAAAATATGGTTATTTGACATCCATTGAAGCGGCATATACTTTTTTGGGGGCTGCGCGTCCGATAGGCGGCGTCCCTGTGGTCAGCAAGAAATGGATCAGTAGATGAATTTTAAAAAGCTTTCCATCTCCTTTGCCCTTTTGATCTTTGCAATCTATGCGGGTCTTGTATTGTCGATATTCTATTTTTTCAGCGCCCCGCTTTTTTTAAAGATTATTTTGTCCGAAAGGACGCTTTTTTCCATAAGGTTGAGTCTCATGGCAGCAACTATGGCGACGGCCCTCTCGGTGGCGTTCGCCGTGCCATCCGCCTATGCCTTGAGCAGGTTCGAGTTCAAGGGGAAGGACATCATCGACACCATCCTTGAGTTTCCGATGATCGTTTCTCCGGCAGCGCTCGGCGCCCTGCTTCTGATATTTTTTAATACCCCCCTAGGCGGGTTCGTTCAGAAGAATACCTTCCAGTTCGTATTCGCCTTCGCAGGGATCGTGCTCGCCCAGTTCGTTACCACCTTGGGTGTTGCAACAAGACTTTTAAAGGCGGCCCTTGACGAAATCCCTCGAAGATACGAGGATGTGGCCAGGACCCTCGGCGCATCTCCGCTTTCCGCCTTTCTGACTGTTACGCTCCCCCTTGCCAGGCGCGGGGTTTTGGCCTCTGTCATTCTCACTTGGGCCAAGGCCCTGGGTGAGTTCGGCGCTACCATCATGGTGGCAGGTTCAATGGCCATGAGGACAGAGACCCTGCCGGTGGCCATATTCATGCGCCTGGCAAGCGCCGACATAGATGGAACGGTTGTGCTTATATTGATCCTGGTATCGGTCGGCTTTTGCATACTTTACGCAGCAAGGCTCCTCGCAAAGGGGTCTTGCGGTGCTTGACCTTGAAAAGGTAACGATAAATACGGGCGGCTTTACGGTCAGGGATGTCAATCTTGCCGTAAGGCCGGGTGTCTGTCATGTCATAATAGGGCCGACGGGCTGCGGAAAGACCACGCTGCTTGAGGCCGTAGTAGGGCTTAAGACGCCTGAGGCGGGCGAGATACGGCTGGAAGGCAGGCCGATCAATAATCTGCCCATCGAAAGGCGCGGCATATCATATCTTCCCCAGGATCTCGCCCTGTTTCCGCACCTGAGCGTTGAGGAGAATATCCTCTACAGCTTAAGACTTAGAAAGGATAAGGGCGGAAGGCTCCGCGAACTCGCCATGGAGCTTGCGGACAATCTCGGCATAACCAGTCTCTTCAGACGGTCCATACACAATCTCAGCGGCGGTGAGCGGCAGAGGGTGGCGCTCGTACGGGCGCTTGCTACTGGGAGCAGGTATCTTCTTCTCGATGAGCCCTTTTCGGCGCTCCACGAGGCCATGAAAAAGGATCTGTGGCTCCTTATAGCCGATCTCAAGCGGCGGTTGGGTCTCTGCATAGTCATGGTCAGCCACGACATGGAGGAGACCTTCTTTCTTGGGGATGTGATAAGCGTGATGATAGACGGTGTAATCCGCCAGACAGGTCCAAAGGATGATGTCTATGGCCAGCCCAAAGACATCGCCGTTGCGGAGTTCTTCGGCATCAAAAACCTCTTTTTGGTTGAGGCCGTCAAGATGCAAGAGGGACAAGCCGCGGTCAGATGCCCTGATCTCAACGGTGAATTCATCATACCGGCCGGCCGCTTTCCTGACGCCTCCTCCGTATCGCCGGGTGACTCTTTTACTATCGGAATAAGACCGGAAAACATTATGCTCATCAGGGCCGGTCTGAAAGGTGAAAATCAAGACAATATCCTTAAGGGTGATATCCGCGAGGTGTTTCCAAGGGGCCCGGCCAGTGCCGTTCTTTTTGCGCCTGATGGATCAAATAAGCTCATCGAGATAGACATCCCGGATTACGCCATGAAGAAACTTGGCGTAGCAAGGGGGGCGGCCGCCGTTGTGTCCTTGAAGGGCGAAAAGATATTCATAATTTTTTGACAATATCCGTCCGGATGGGTATAAAATTATAAAGGGCTCCGATGGTCGCCTTGAGGCGGCGCCCTACATGGCCTCTGATGCGCCGTCCTGATTGATGGGGCGCGTTAACAGGCCTGGCTTAAGGCGCAGGCGTATCGCCTTGATTTGCATTTAGGAGGTTGAAGATGGACCTTAAAGATGCAAAGAGGTTTTTTTCATGCGTATTGGGGGACCCCCCGCCCGTCTCGTGCAAGATTTGTCTGTGGGATGGCGCCGAGCTTTCCTTCGGAGGGCAAGGGCCTGCGTTTATCCTCCGCGTTAATGATCCGGATGTGCTTGATAAATTGTTTAATGCCGATCCATCCCTGGCCTTCGGGGAGGCGTATATGTCCGGCGGCATGGATGTCGAGGGTGATCTCGGGCAGTTGGTAAGCCTTGTCTACCGGACCGATCTTCACTCCATGCCTTTTGGAAAGAGGGCCCGCATGTGCTGGCTGGGCATCAAAGGAAAGGCAAGGAATATAAGGCAGTCCAGGCGCGACATACAGACCCATTATGATAGAGGGAATGATTTTTACAGACTGTGGCTGGATGAAGGGCTTAGTTATTCGTGCGCCTTTTTTTCGTCGCCCGACGATGCGCTTGAAGAGGCCCAGAAAGGAAAGATAGCCTATACGCTCCACAAGCTCAGGCTCAAGCCCGGTCACAGGCTGCTCGATATCGGGTGCGGATGGGGAAGCCTTGCGATTCAAGCGGCAAAGACTTATGACTGTAGGGTTGTAGGCCTTACCATATCCGAACAGCAATATGAATTGGCCAGGAAAAGGGTGGAGGAACAGGGGCTTTCAGACAGGGTTGACATAAGGCTTCAGGACTACAGGGAGCTTCCCCCGTCGGAATCAGGGACCTTTGACCGGATCGTGTCTGTCGGCATGTTTGAACATGTTGGCAAGGAGAATATCCCTGTTTTTTTTAAAACGGCCTCCGGCTTCCTGCGGCCCAAAGGTCTTATGCTCCTTCATACCATAGGCCGCATGAGGCCGATTGACATGGACGCCTGGATAATGACTTATATATTCCCCGGCAGTTACATACCGGCGGTGCGCGAGGTTACAGAGGCCGCCCAGATACATGGGCTCGATTTCATTGATATGGAGGACTTGCGCCCGCACTACGACCTTACGCTTTCGCATTGGATCAGACGGTTCGAGGCGCATGTAGGGAAGATAAGAGATATGATGGGTGAAAGGTTTGTCCGGATGTGGCGTCTCTATTTGAACGGGTCCCAGATGGCGTTTCGCTATGCTGATATGCATGTATTTCAATTTTTGTATTCGCTTGGCAGGAGGCGTGATATGCCACTCACAAGGCGGTGGCTTACTGAGATGAACCTGTAAGCGGCCTTGTTTATCCTTAGGTCCTTGACATATCCGGCTATAATTTTTAATATCATCATGAAAAGTAAAAGCGGGTGTAGCTCAGCCGGTAGAGTACAAGCTTCCCAAGCTTGGGGTCGCGGGTTCGAGACCCGTCGCCCGCTCCATCCCTTTTTGAGGTTTGCGCAAAATGGATACGCCTTACAAGGCGCCATTAGCCTTACTTCAATTAGTGGAGTTTATGTTGATACTTAACCGTTAAGGTTGGTTATTTAAAATATCATAAACCCTACTTATTGAAGCGGGCTTAAAGCCCGCTTTTTTGTTTATGGCCAAGGAAAATAAAATAGAGGGCCTTGTAAGAGACCTGATAGAGCCCATCATCTTGTCTTCGGGTCTTGAGCTTGTAGATATAGATTATGGCCGCGGGCCCCAAGGCATGATCCTCAGGCTCGTGATAGATAAGCCAGAAGGCGTGCGGATAGATGATTGTGAAGAGATCAGCCGGTTGGCGGGCGATATATTGGACGCCAATGACCCGATATCGGGTCCGTATAATCTGGAGGTCTCGTCGCCGGGGATCAACAGGCCGCTCAAAAAGATGGAAGACTTTGACAGATTCGCCGGCCAGAAGGTCTTTATTGAGACCTGTGAGCCGATAGACGGGCGCAGACGCTTTAAGGGGCTCTTGATGGGCATGACCAACGGGGTCATATCGGTGTCTGCGGACAAGACCGTCTTTGAAATACCTTATGAAAACGTATCAAGGGCCAGGCTTAATATAATTTAAAACTTAAGGAAGCTAACCATGTCTTCAGAGCTTAAGCGTATCATAGACCAGGTGAGTAAAGAAAAGGGGCTGGACAGGGATATATTGATATCGGCCCTTGAGGAGGCCATAAAGTCGGCGATTAAGAGGCGTTTCGGCGCCGACCTCGAATTGGAGGTCAGCTATAACGATGAACTGGGCGAAATAGAGGTGTTTCAATACAGGGTTGTGGTGGAAGAGGTTACCAATAAAGACCTTGAGATGTCTCTCGCCGATGCGAGGCAGCTCGATCCTGAAAGTCAGCTCGAAGACAGCATCGGCGTAAAAATGGACATGTCATCCCTTGGCAGGATCGCCGCCCAGTCGGCCAGACAGGTTATAATGCAAAAAATGAAGACCGCCGAGCGGGATCTTGTCTATGAAGAATTCAAGGACAGGGTCGGCGAGATAGTCAACGGCACGGTCCAGCGGTTCGAACGCGGCAATGTCATCGTAAATCTCGGGCGCACCGAGGCCATCCTGTCTTCTTCCGAGCAGATACCGGCCGAGATATACCGGCGCGGAGACAGGGTCAGGGCGTATATCGTCGAGGTCAGGAAGGACCCCAAAGAGCCCCAGGTCGTACTTTCAAGGACCCATCCGAATTTTCTTGTAAAACTTTTCAGTTTAGAGGTGCCGGAGATCGCCGATGGCACGGTCAAGATCATGGCCGTTGCTAGGGAGCCTGGCAGCAGGGCCAAGATAGCCGTCAGTTCCAGCGCATCGGATGTCGATCCGGTCGGGGCGTGTGTCGGCATGAGGGGTTCGCGGGTACAGGCCGTTGTTCAGGAGCTCAGGGGCGAAAAGATAGATATTGTGCCATGGAGTCCGGATCCCGCCAGGTATCTATACAATGCCCTTGCACCAGCCGAGTGTTCCAAGGTGGTTGTCGATGACAACAGCCAGAGCCTTGAGGCCATCGTGCCCGATGAGCAATTGTCCCTGGCCATAGGGCGCCAGGGCCAGAACGTGCGCCTTGCGGCCAAGCTTATGAGCTGGAAAATAGACGTCAAGAGCGAGACACGCTACGCCCATCTCGAGGATCCTGCGTATCACGCGCTTTTAAAGGTGTCTGGAATGACGGAGGCCATAGCCGACAAGGTGTATGATTACGGCATAAGGGACGCCCAGCAGCTTGCGGCGGCCGACCCAGCCGAGCTGGCCCACGGGACTCGCATCAAAAAGGATATTGCGGCGTTGCTTATCGACGAGGCCAAGAGGGTTGTTTCCCCGCAAGGGGATAATGGCGCGCCGTCCGCCGGAGACACTGATAGTTTATGAAGGTCCAGAGGAGAACATGACGAAAATAAGAGTCCATGAATTAGCCAAAGAACTCGGCATGGCCAACAAGGATATGGAGTTGAGGCTCAAAGAGCTCGGCTACAGGATTAAAAATTATATGAGCACCCTTGAAGACAATGAGGTCCAGGAGATCAGGCTTAAGATTCTGGAAGAGAAAGAGGGTGAGGCGGCCGCTGCCAAAAAGGAGCCATCGCCCATAATAAGACGCAAACATGCGGTATTCCGTATAAAAAAGCTAGTTCCGGTCAAGGAGCAGGAAGTTGAAGCCCAGCCGTCCTTGTCCGCTCAAGAGCCTGGGGCCGTTGAGGAAAAACTTCTTTCCGCGCCCGCGCCTGGAGAGACAGTGGCGCCTGTGGCCGCAGAAGAGACTGTGGAGGCATTGGCGCCTCCAGAGCCAGAGGACAAAAAAGCGCGCGCCTTGGAAGGGCTCAAGGAAAAGCCGGCTGCGCCCGAGGCCGTGACTTCCGCAAGGCCCGAGACAAAGAGTTTTGTGAAGATACTTAACCGTCCGCGCGTGGTTATCCCAGGTCCAGCCCCATCTCAGGGGCGTAAATTTCAAAAGCCCGTCCAAGGACAGGTCGGCCAAAGGGGCGCCCGTGGAGGGCAATTTGCCGAAAAGCCAGGCAGGATGCAGAAGCCGGCACCCACCGCCGAGATATTGCCGCTGCCGGTCCCTGAAAAGAAGGGCAAGAAGAAGTTGAAAAGAGTGGTGCAGCTTTCGGAGATGCAGGAGCAGGCAAAGAGGCATAAGGCCGCGCCAAAGAGACAGGATAAACCGAAGCCGATCTCAAGGCTCTTGGTCGAGGAGCTTGATGCCGTCGAGACACCGGCCCAGACAGAATCTGATATCGTATTGCCAGTTCCAAAGCCGACCATGCCGCCAAAAAAGAAGGCTCCGAAGGTCGCGGAGGCGCCCTCCGTGGGCACGGCGCCGCCAAAGGCCGGCAAGCGAAAACTGGTCATATATGAAACGATCCAGGTCGGCGAGCTGGCCAAGCGCATGGGCGTAAAGATAGGCGATGTTGTTGCGAAACTCATCGGTATGGGCGTGATGGCGACGGCCAATCAGGCCATTGACTATGATACGGCGGCCATAGTCGCCGCGGAGTTTGATTATGAGATCGAAAAAAAGGCCGTAGCCGAAGACATGGTCAACATCGACGAGGCCGGCGGCGGAGAGCCGCAGTTGAGGCCACCTGTCGTTACTGTCATGGGGCACGTGGATCATGGCAAGACCTCTCTTCTGGACGCCATACGCCACGCTGACGTTGCATCGAGGGAGGCGGGCGGCATAACCCAGCACATAGGGGCGTATCATGTAACTTTGCCTTCGGGCAGCGAGGTCGTCTTTTTGGATACGCCGGGTCACGAGGCCTTCACTGCAATGCGCGCAAGGGGCGCCAAGGTTACTGACATTGTAATCCTGGTGGTTGCGGCCGATGACGGGGTCATGGCGCAGACAAGGGAGGCGATAGACCATGCCAAGGCGGCGGGTGTGCCTATTATTGTGGCCATAAACAAGATCGACAAACCTGGCGCGAATCCCGACAGGGTCAAGGCCGAGCTGGCTGAACTGGGTCTTGTGCCGGAAGACTGGGGCGGAGATACGATATTTGTGAATATATCGGCCAAGCAAAAGATCGGCATAGAGGAACTTCTTGAGATGCTGGCCCTTCAGTCGGAGGTGCTTGAGCTCAAGGCCGATCCGAAAAGACCCGCCAGGGGGCATGTTGTCGAGGCCAAGCTCGACAAGGGCCGGGGCCCGGTTTCCACGCTCTTGATATCCGAAGGCACGCTCCATGTAGGCGATGCCATTGTCTGTTCGCTTTATTATGGCAAGGTAAGGGCCATGATCAACGACAAGGGCGGGCAGATAGATTCCGCCGGACCCTCGATGCCGGTTGAGATACAGGGCCTTTCAGGCGTGCCCGAGGCCGGCAATGACTTTATCGTCCTGCCTGATGAAAAAAAGGCGCGCGAGGTAGCGGAGTACCGTCAGAGAAAGGCAAGGGAAGTGGAGCTTGCCAAGGTCAGAAAGATAAGCCTTGAGAGTGTATTTGATAAATTCAAGGAACAGGAGCTCAAGGAGCTCAATCTGATCCTCAAGGCCGATGTACAGGGTTCTTTCGAGGCCATTTCAGATGCGCTCAGAAAGCTCAGCACGCAAGAGATAAAGATAAACATGGTCGGCGGAGGCATCGGGGCCGTAACCGAGTCGGACGTCCTGCTTGCCACGGCCTCGAACGCCATCATTATCGGTTTTAACGTAAGGCCGGGCACCCAGGCCAAGGCCCTTGCGGAACAGGAAAAGGTCGACATCCGTTTTTATGACGTAATATATAACGCCATTGAAGAGGTCAGAAACGCCATGACAGGCCTTCTTGAGCCTGTATATGAAGAAAAGACAATGGGACGGGCCGAGGTGCGCGAGATATTCCATGTGCCGAAGATTGGCGCAATCGCTGGCTGTTATGTGCTTGAGGGCATGGTCCAGAGAAATGCAAAGGTCAGACTTTTAAGGGACAACGTGGTTGTATATACAGGTAAGATCGCATCTCTTCGCCGTTTCAAGGAGGACGCAAAAGAGGTGCAGGCAGGTTATGAATGCGGCATAGGCCTTGACAAATTTAACGATATAAAAATGGGCGACATAATAGAGGCCTACAGGATGGAAGAAAAGGCCGCCGTCCTTGGCGAGGCCCTTGTAAATATAGACACCGGCGAAGGGCCGTCCAAATAATATATTTTAATAAATAAGGTGACCGGCTTTCATGTCCTTGAAGACTTATTCTAAAGATACCGACTCGATGGTCGTAGGTGTTGCGAGACTCAGCGTGAGGCTTCCGGAAAATCATTCCCTCAAGGGGAAGAGGCAGGTTGTGAAAAGTCTCATAGGCAGGGTCAGGAGCCGGTTCAATGTGGCCGTATCAGAGACGGCCTTTCATGATCTCTGGCAGGTGGCCGAGATCGGCATTACAACTGTCGGAAACCGCCAGCCAGTCATAGACGCCGCCCTTGACAAGATATTGGATTTTATAGAGGCCACTTCACTTGTAGAGGTCGCCGAGACAGATATAGAGATCATACATTTCAATAGGCAGGGTTCATAGATGCCCCATAGATTCCCACGCTCCAAAAGGGTCGCCGACCAGATAAAGAAAGAGCTTGCCGTAATGTTGATGGGCGAGATCAGAGACCCTAGGGCAGGGGCCCTTATGACGGTCATGCACGTGGATGTCAGTCAGGATTTGCGCCATGCCAAGGTGTTTGTTTCCGTAATGGGCGATGAAGATGAAAAACAGACGGCCCTGGAAGGCCTTAAAAGCGCACAGGGTTTTATCAGGACCACTCTTGCCGGACGAATTGATATGAGAAGGGTGCCGGAGATACATTTTTTAATTGATCACAGCCTTGAGGACCGCTCAAAGATAGAGATGCTTTTAAGCAAGGTCAAAAGGAGTGAGGGCTAGGGGATGGGCGGCTTGAAGCGCGATCCGGCGTCAAGGGATATGGAGGCTGTCAGGGCCGTTGCAGACGCCCTGAATGCGGCCGACTCGCTGCTTCTGACCTGCCATGTCAGGCCTGACGGGGACGCGCTGGGTTCGGTTCTGGCCCTTGGTCTTGCCTTAAAGGATGCGGGCAGGGACGTGATCATGTACACAGAAGACCCTGTGCCTGAACGGTTTGGTTTTTTACCTGGCTCGGGGCTCATAACAAATGACCCGGAGCCTTATCTTTCAGGGGAGTTCACCCTTGTGGTGCTTGACTGTAACGAGCCAGCCAGGATCGGAAGCAGGGCGGCGGATTTGATAGGGCGGGCATCGAATATCGTTATGCTCGATCATCATCTGACAAGGGTGCTTGACTGGAATGGCAAGGGCACGATCGCCTATGTGGATTCCGACGTCTTCGCCACAGGGGCTATTGTATATTGGGTGTTGGAGGCCCTTGGCTGGCCCGTTTCCGAGGACGTGGCCTCAAATATTTATCTGGCCATTCTTTCTGATACAGGGTGTTTTTGTCATAGCAATACGAACGAGACGGCGCTCGAGATGGCCGCCAGGATGGTTGGTTATGGGGCAAACCCATTCAAGATCGCAAACGGCCTTTTTCAGAATTATCCCATTAGAAGGCAACGGCTTTTGGGGCTTGCATTAAAGACTCTGGAGTTAAGGGGACACGGTAAGATAGGCCTCATGCAGGTGACGCCGGAGATGTTCCGGGCCTGCGGGGCGGATGAGTCCGATACGGATGATTTCGTGGGTTATGTCCGCGCCATCGGCACCGTTGAGGTGGCTGTATTCATAAAGGAGGTCTATTCGGGCCAGGTCTATGTAAGTCTCAGGTCCAAGACGTCTTACAACGTGGCTGAACTGGCCCAGGAATTTGGCGGCGGCGGGCACTTTCATGCCGCCGGCTGCCGTTTTCCGGCAAGCGCCGATGATGTGAGGGGGGTGTTGCTGGAAAGACTTCTTAAGGATTTTAGTGGATCCGGTGCGGTTGATGATTGATGGGATACTTGTAATCGATAAGCCGGTCGGCATGACATCCTTCGGGGTTGTAAGCATGGTCCGCAGGCGTTTGGGGATTAAAAAGGCAGGACATGCCGGAACGCTTGATCCGATGGCGACCGGCGTTTTGCCCGTCTGTCTTGGCAAGGCTACAAAGCTCGCCCAATTTATTATGGGGGGTCAAAAGGTCTATGAAGGCGTAATCCGTCTCGGCGTAAGCACCGATACCTATGATTCTGAGGGCGTTGTCATGGGTACCCGTCCGCTTGGGCCGGGGCTTGACATCGGCGCGATAAGGGAGGCGGCCGATGGTTTTACTGGCAAGATACTCCAGGCGCCGCCGCCGTTTTCAGCAGTCAAACACAATGGTCAGCCACTGTATAAGCTTGCCCGCAAGGGGATTTTGATAGAAAAGGCGCCACGCCAAGTAGAGGTCTTTTCCTTTGATCTTTTGAAGGTTGACATTCCGGATATATCCTTCAGGATTCATTGCTCAAAAGGGACCTATATAAGGTCGATAGCCCACGGACTTGGAGAGGCGCTTGGCTGCGGCGGCTGCCTTGCCGCCCTTAGAAGGACCGTAAACGGACAGTTCGGCCTTGGACACGCCATAGGCATTGATGCGCTGGATGGGATTCTTGCGGCGGACAGGCTCCTGGATGTGCTGATACCCATTGATATGGTCCGGGCCGTCGGCGTTGCCGGCGCGGCGAACCCAAGGGCAAGCGCCGGGCCGGACCATATCGGGCCACGGGAAAGGCCCGCGTCATCGCTTGAGACAGAAGATTTATGCGGCGCGCAGACGCCCAATTTAATTTGACGGGATGATTTTTAATTAACTTTAAAAGACAAGGAGGAAGAAACCGGTGGTTCTTACACCAGAATTTAAAAAAGACCTGATAGAGAAACACAAGACCCATGCCACTGATACCGGCTCGCCCGAGGTTCAAATCGCCCTCTTGAGCGCCAGGATCAACTACCTGACCGAGCATTTCAAGGGCCATAAAAAAGACCACAGCTCGAGACAAGGGCTTTTAAGGCTTGTGGGCCAGAGGAGGCGCCTTCTTGATTATCTCAAGGCAAAGGATGTGACAAGGTACAGGAGCATCATCAAGGAATTGGCCATCAGAAAATAAGGAAAAATAAATGAACAAATTAGAAACACAGATAAATGGCATGACCTTTGGCCTTGAGACCGGACGTCTTGCCAAGCAGGCCAGCGGGTCAGTCTTGGCCAGTATAGGGGAGACCGTGGTTTTGGTGACGGCGGTAAGTTCGGGGCAGGTTAAGGAAGGGGCTGATTTTCTGCCGCTTCTGGTGGATTATCAGGAGATGCTTTATGCGGCTGGCCGTATCCCGGGCGGGTATTTCCGGAGAGAGGTCGGCAGGCCTAGCGAGAAAGAGACCTTGACCTCCAGGCTCATAGACAGGCCGCTGAGACCGAGATTCCCTGACGGTTATCGTTATGATACCCAGGTGATCGCCACCGTCCTGTCAGCAGACCCGGAGGTTGAGCCCGATGTCATTGCCATAACCGGCGCCTCGGCGGCCCTTTGTGTCTCTGATATCCCGTTTGACGGTCCGATAGCCGGGGTGAGGGTTGGAAGGGTTGATGGTTCTTTTGTTGTCAACCCGACGAAGACACAACTTGCCGCATCAGATCTTAACCTTATAGTGGCAGGCTCAAGAGATGCCGTTGTAATGGTTGAAGGCGGCGCAGATCTGCTGCCCGAGCAGGTTGTCTTGGATGCGATTTTTTTCGGACACAAGGCGATGCAGCCCTTGATCGACCAGCAGTTTGAGCTCATGAGGCTTGCGGGCAGACCCAAAAGGGTTGTCGCCCTGCCAGACCCTGATCCGCAGGTCAGGCAGAGGGTCACCGAGCTTGCCGGTGAAGGCCTGAAGGCCGCCCTTAACATACCGCACAAGATGGAGAGGAACGAGGCCGTCACACTTGTGAAAAAGGCCGTCAAGGAGGCGGTGGCCGCGGAGTTTCCCGGACATGAAGGTGACGCGGAGCGGGTTTTTAAGGAGATCGAAAAAGAAATAGTGCGGGCCATGATCTTTCAAGAGCGCCGGCGGATAGACGGCAGGGGTTTTGGCGACATCCGTCCAATCACCTGCTCGGTCGGCCAACTGCCCAGGACACATGGATCGGCCATATTCACCAGGGGTGAGACCCAGGTCCTGGCGGTCGCAACCCTTGGCAGTTCCGAGGATGAGCAGCGCATAGAGTCGCTCGGCGGCGAGATATTTAAAAATTTTATGCTCCATTACAACTTTCCGCCATACTGCGTGGGTGAGGTGAGGCCTCTTAGGGGGCCGGCAAGGCGCGATATAGGCCATGGGGCCCTGGCCGAGCGCGGGCTTTTAAAGGTGGTGCCGTCTCTGGATGACTTCCTTTATACCATCCGCGTCGTCTCTGAGGTCCTGGAGTCAAATGGTTCCTCTTCCATGGCAACCGTGTGCGGCGCCACGCTTGCCATGATGGATGCCGGGATCCCCATAAAAGATATGGTCGCCGGGGTCGCGATGGGGCTCATAAGGGGAGGGGACGAATTCATAGTGCTTTCCGACATCCTGGGGGATGAAGATCATCTGGGAGACATGGACTTCAAGGTGGTGGGCACGAAGGATGGAATTACGGCCCTCCAGATGGACATAAAGATATCAGGCATAACGCAGGAGGTATTTCAAAAGGCCCTCATCCAGGCCAAGGAGGGCAGGCAGTTCATTCTTGGTGAGATGAGAAAGGCCTTGGACAGGCCCAGGGAAGAGTTGTGTTTTTATGCGCCCAGAATAACCACCATTCACATAAACCCTGATAAGATCAGGGACCTTATCGGCCCTGGAGGTAAAAACATCAGGGGCATTACCTCTGCTTGCGGCGTCAAGATAGATGTTGACGATTCAGGCAAGGTGAACGTCTTTGCGTCATCCGGCGAGGTTGCGGATAAGGCCATCAGGATGATAAAGGAGCTCACCAAAGAGGCCGAAGTAGGCCAGATATACGAGGGTACGGTAAAAAAGATCGTTGAATTCGGCGCGTTTGTAGAGATCATCCCGGGCACTGACGGTCTTCTCCATATCTCGCAGATAGAAAACAGGCGCATAAACGATGTGCGAGAGGTGCTGAATGAAGGCGACAAGGTCCTTGTAAAGGTGATAGAGATCGACAAACAAGGCAAGATAAGGCTCAGCCGCAAGGCCGTTTTGCAAGGACAGGAAGGACATAAGGAATAATGCAGGGCGTATTCCGCAAATCCCTTCTTCCAAACGGTGTGAGGGTCGTTACGGAAAAGATACCCAATGTCCGTTCAATATCTGTGGGCATATGGGTATGCGCAGGATCGAGGGACGAGACAGGCCAGGAGGCCGGGATTTCCCATCTTATCGAGCACATGATATTCAAGGGGACGGAGCGGCATTCATCTCTTGATATAGCGAAGATATTCGATCAGATGGGCGGGATGTCAAACGCCTTCACATCAAAAGAGGCCACATGTTTCCACGCCAAGGTCTTGGATGTCCACATGGACAAGGTCCTAAATATATTATCTGATATATTTCTGTATTCGACGTTCGATCCGCTGGAGCTGGACAGGGAGCGCCAGGTGGTGCTTCAAGAGATCAGCATGGTGGAAGACTCGCCTGATGAGCTGATCCATGACCTTTTCTGCGGGGTCTATTGGCCCGGACATGGGCTGGGCCGTCCGGTGCTCGGGACCAGACAGACTGTATCGGCCTTTGATTCCGGACGCATAAGACGTTATATTGACAGGGTCTATGTGGGGCCTAATGTGCTGGTGGCCGCTGCCGGAAACGTTGAACACGAGTCCTTTTTTGAAAGGGTATCCAGCAAATTTTATGCCCTGGCCAATAAAGATAGCGGGGTCGCAAGGCGTTCACCCATTCCCCATGCCGGAGCGAGCTTCATCCAGAGGGATATTGAGCAGGCGCACATCATGATCGGGTTTGAGGGGCCGCCGCTTTCCGATACGCAAGGTTACTATTCGGCCCTTTTGCTGAACACAGTCCTTGGCGGTTCAATGAGTTCGAGGCTTTTCCAGGAGATAAGGGAAAAGAGGGGGCTTGCCTATGCGGTTTACTCTTTTCTTTCATCATATCATGACAGCGGGCTCATCGGTCTTTACGCCGCCGTGTCCCCGAAAGATACATCTGTTGTCGCGGGGCTTATGAAAAGCGAGCTTGCAAGGCTGGCGGATGATCCTCTGTCCATCGACGAGCTTTGCGCCGCAAAAGATCATCTAAGGGGCGAGCTTCTCCTCTCCTCGGAAAGTACTGACACAAGGATGACGAGACTTGCGAAGAACGAGATTTTATACGGCGGATATGTATCTTACGATGAGACGGTGGGGAGGATCGACGCAGTCACCTCCGGGGATATAAAAAGACTGGCGGCCAATTGTCTAAACGGCAAGTCATCCATCGTCTGCTTAGGCCGCATTGCAGACAGCGAGGCGGCCATATGTGAACGGTTGATCTCCGTCTGATCATGTCTTGACTCTTACAGCAAAGCGCACTAAAAGGTCCCCATGTTTTCTAATGCTCTCCATGATCCTCCTCCTCTTACAATAAGAGACGTCACCGCGCCATTGCCCATCATACAGGGCGGCATGGGCATAGGTGTCTCCATGTCGCGTCTTGCCTCGGCAGTCGCCAGATCAGGCGGCATAGGGGTCCTGGCCGCCGTGATGATCGGCATGTCAGAGCCGGATTTTCGCAAGGACCCCAAGGGCAGCACCTTCAGGGCGCTTGCAAGGCATATAAAGCTGGCCAAAGAGGCGGCCCCGAACGGCATTATAGGCGTAAATATCATGGTGGCCTTGCAGGACTACGATGAATTGGTGAGGATTGCGGCCACATCAGGGGCGGATCTGATAATAAGCGGAGCCGGACTCCCCCTGAAACTACCAGGGCTGGTCCCAGAGGGCTGCAATACCAAGCTTGTGCCGATCGTCTCTTCCGGGCGCGCTGCCCAGGTCATCTGCCGCAGATGGGGCGAACACTTCTCTTATCCACCGGATGCTATCGTTGTGGAGGGTCCTCTGGCTGGCGGACACCTGGGTTTTAAAAAAGAGGACCTGGTCCTGCCGGAAAATTCCATAGAGAACCTGGTGACAGAGGTAATCGAGGCGGTAAGGCCGTTTGAGGCAAAATATAACCGGAGGATACCCGTTATAGCGGCGGGCGGCATATATACAGGCGAGGACATCTACAGATTCATAAAGATGGGCGCGGCAGGCGTGCAAATGGGCACCAGGTTTGTGGCCACTCATGAGTGTGACGCCTCGGATAGGTTTAAGCAGGCCTATGTCAACGCCGGCAAGGATGACACCGAAATAATCGTGAGCCCTGTGGGAATGCCTGGGAGGGCGTTAAAGGGGGCGTTCATCGAAAAGGCGAAGCGGGGCGAAAAAAGGCCGCATGTCTGCGTAAATAAGTGCATCAAGACCTGTAACTACAAAACAACGCCGTATTGTATAAGCATGGCCCTTATAAACGCCCAGCGCGGAAATATCGATGCCGGGTTTGTCTTTTGCGGGGCCAACGTCTGGCGGGTCAACAAGATCGTCTCTGTCCAGGAGCTCATGGATGAGCTGGTGGACGGGTACAGGGTCGCGGCGTGCACGGATAAATCAGCGGCTGTCTAGATCGTCTCTGTCCAGCCGTATGGATCGCCCTTTTCTCCGAATTGTATGCCCGTTATCTCGTCAAAGAGCCTTTGGGCGTATCTTCCAGTCTCTCCCTTATTGATAGGATGGTTTTCTCCTTTGTAGAAAAGGGACCCGACAGGCGAGATTACCGCAGCCGTACCAGTGCCGAAACACTCCCTGAGGGCCCCGCTCTTTGCCTTGTCTATCACCTCTTCGATGGAGACGGCCCTTTCCTCAACATTTATACCCCATTGCCTGCTCAGGCGCAGGACCGAGTCCCTTGTTATGCCGGGTAGTATGCTGCCTGAGAGGGCCGGGGTGGCCAGGGTGTCTTCAAACAGAAAGAAGATGTTCATGGTGCCCACCTCTTCTACATACCGCCGCTCTATTGCGTCAAGCCACAATACCTGTGTAAAGCCAATTTTTTTTGCCTCTTCGGAGGCCATGAGGCTTGCCGCGTAGTTGCCGGCGTTTTTGGCCTCGCCGACCCCGCCCTTCACGGCCCTGGCGTATTTGTCCGTTACAAATATCTTTACCGGGCTGAACCCTTCTGAATAATAGGCCCCCACAGGACTCAAGATGACCGAGAGAATGTAGTTTTTTGCCGGGCGCACGCCGAGAAACGCCTCCGTCGCTATCATAAAAGGCCGTATATACAGGGAGGTCCCGCATTCGGAAGGCACCCATCTTTCATCTATCTTGACCAGTTCCTTGATCGCCTCCACCATAAATTGTTCATCGACTTGCGGCATACACATGCGCCATGCAGATCTATTGAACCTTTTTAAATTGTCGATCGCCCTGAAGAGCCTGGTCCCCCCTCCCTTGCCGCGGAAGGCCTTCAGCCCTTCAAAAATGGCCTGGCCGTAATGAAAACACACAGAGGCCGGATCAAGTGAAAAATTGTCGTACGGAACTATCCTTGGGTCGCGCCAGCCGGTGTCCTGGGCGAAATCCATAAGAAACATGTGATCCGTAAAATATGCGCCGAATTTGAGGTCATCCTGGGGAGGGAGTTTCTTGCGTCCACTATCAGGAAGCAGCCGTTTTTCTATTTTCACTTTATATGCACCTTTCCATATAATCTTGAGTCGCTCAAGTCTATTTTTTTAACTCAAACCGCCTTTATTGCAAGCCTTGGCCGTTATGCCCGGCCGCCGTATTTTCAAGCCATTGTTTCACAGCAATGGTTCTAAACGTATCCGCCGCCCCTGTTGTGTGCGGCGTGTACGGCACAAGGGGAGGGGTTTTGGGTTTGAGGTTATCGAATACGGCATTCCCCTGCGCGTTTAGATAGCTTATGGATATGTCCAAAAGCGGCCTCATGACCCTGAGCCGTCCATTCTTGTCTTCTCCGAGCATAACAGGCCACCACCGTCTTTCATAAAATACCTGGAACCACATCCCGGGCCGGGTCTTGCCGTTTATCTTGTCCAGCATGACCACCGGCCCGCGGAGGGCGCCTGCAAGGTAACGGGAGACCACGTCTTCGACCTCGCTGCTTCCCTGGACAGAAAGGTATGTCCAGTCATCGAAAATAGGGTTGTCTTGCAGGACCAGCGAGCGTCCCTTGTCATAAAACCCCCATACGGCGTGGCAGGCCTCGCAACTTACCCTGCCCAGGTCGCTGTCCCTGTGGCCAGGGGTCTGCGGGTCCATCTGTCTGGCCTCCCCTGCGCCAGCCTTTGTATCGTGGCAACCAAGGCAGGAGGGCCGCTCCTGGCCGCTATTTTTTCTCTGGCATGGCCCCTTTGCATGGCAGTCTGTGCAGGTCATCCCGTATTTTTTGTGAATATCGGGGGTCATTTCGTGCCATTCGATCCCGTACGGCCTTGGTATATGCCGTCCTTTTACAAGAGGGGCGCGGTAGCCCTCTTCGTAGTCTTTTTCAAATCTGCCGTAATAGTCCCAGCCCACGAAATTACCGTAGTGGCATGCAAGGCAATTTTTATCTTTTACGGCCAGGTTGAATCTGTGATCAATCCGGCCTTTTATGCACGTCCCGGCCTTTATGGGCAGGTGGCAGGCCGCGCATCCGGTCCCTCGTCTTACACCGCTGTAATCGTCGCCTTCATAATAGACGTGGCATAAAAGGCAGCGCCTTCTTAAGGCGTTGGCCACAATCCCTTTTTCTGTCCGCGGCGGCTCCTCTATCGGCAGGTCTTTGACAGACGGCGCTGGCTCATCAGGGAAGAAGGCCCCCCATACGCCGCCTATTTCGTCTTTAAGGGTAAAGTGCCTAGATGCCGCAGCCCTTGCCACCTCCTTTGGATGGCAGCCGCCGCAGGCCTCCGCCATGTGATCAGGATGTGCCGGTCTTGGAATCAGGCCCTTGTGGGCGGCCTTCAAGGTCTTGGCCTTTTCGTCTCCTTTGTGGCATTTCGTGCACCCTATATCATGAGCGGGGTCGATGGTCACTTTGTGGCAGATATTGCATCCGGTTTTGGCAAGGGGTGAGGGCGGTTCTGGACTGCATGCGCAAAACAGGATCAAGCCGAGTGCGGACAAGAGAAATATGGGGTAAAATTTAACTGTTTTCTTGCGGGGCATGATTATGTCATTAAAAAACAATTCTTACGAATCCGCCATAAGATATCTAAATAGTTTCCAATTTCATGGCTTCCGGCTAGGTCTCGACAGGATGGCGTCGATCCTCTCGGCGCTTAAAGGCCCGCAGGCCTCATACCCTTGCGTCCATGTCGCGGGTACAAACGGCAAAGGCTCTGTCTGTGCTACAATCGCCAGCATACTTGTAGAGGCCGATTATAAAACAGGGCTCTATACATCGCCCCATCTTGTATCGGTCGAAGAGCGTTTTTCAATAAACGGCCGGTACATATCCAAAGAGGATATTACAAGACTGATCTTCAAGATCAAGACCTTTGTTGATGCAGGGTATGAGCTAAGTTATTTTGAATATACAACGGTCTTGGCCATGGAGTGGTTCAGGCAGGAGGGTGTTGATATAGCCGTGTTTGAAACCGGGCTTGGCGGCCGCCTTGATGCAACCAACGTGGTGACCCCTATTGTTTCGGTCATAACGAACGTCTCCTTCGATCACCAGTCGTTTTTGGGAAAGAGCCTTGAGAGTATCGCCGGTGAGAAGGCCGGCATAATCAAACCAGGCGTGCCCGTGATCTCTGGCGTTGCGGATGGTCCGGCAAGGAGTGTTATAATAGAAAAGTGCAGGCAGGCAGGCGCTCCTTTGCGTGAGCTCGGCATGGACTTCTGCGTCATGCGGGCGCCCTGCGGCGGCCTATGGGATTACCGGGGGCCCGGGCTCGAAGTCAAGGGTATATCCTTGAGGCTTTTGGGGGCGCACCAGGCCCTTAACATGGCTCTTAGCGTCGCGGCATGCGAAGTGCTTGCCGAGAAGGGTTTTGCGTTGCGCGCGGAGGCCATAAGAGAAGGGATAAAGAGGGTTTCTTGGCCCTGCCGGGCCGAATTTTTTAAGGGGTCGTGCCTTGCGCTTATCGACGGCGCACATAATATTGCCGGCGTTTATGCCCTCAGGGATTTTCTCGCGGCGTTTTGCGTCGGAAACACCCCATTCCCCACATCGACGCTCCTTTGGGCCTGTTCAAATGAAGGCAAGGATAAGGATTTTGCATCCATGTTAAACGAACTTGCCGCATTTTTTGAGCGTGTAATAATAACGGAGCCGCCCGGCCCAAGGCACCCTGTGACCATAGAAGACTGGAGGGCGGCCGGGTTTGGCGGCGCGAGTCTTTCCGAAAAAGACTGGCAGGCCGCGTTTGAATCCGCGACGGCCAAGACCAAGGGCGGTTTTTTGTGCGTGGCCGGTTCCCTGTATCTTTGCGGCGCGGTAAGGCAAAGACTCGTCCAGGACGGATTTAGACCGGCATCGCGCCCGATTATCGAAGATGTCGAAGATTGACAAGGGCCTTGCAGCCTGTATCATTTAAAGTCATCCACCCGGTTGCTTTGAACAAATGTATGTCCATTTCAAATCCTTGGGTGATAACGTTCAATCTATTTTATAATAGGCGGGGAAATGCCTGAGAAACGCAAGAGTTGGCGGGAGATAGACCAGATGAGGGACAGGGGCGGGATGCCCGGCAGGAGAAAGGATGACAGGAGCAATCTCGAGAAGGCCCTTGAAAATCCAAGGCTCAGGGAAAAATATCTCAAGGAGGCCGGCAAGTTGTTTATGGGGGCCAAGGGCGGGGCGGATCATCAAAAGGACTTAAAGTCCATGCACGATGCATATGGCACCCCGAGATTCGATGAGGCGGTCTTGCATTATCTGACCCGCTACGGCCTTCCCGACGATTGGGCGAGTTTGATACTGTTTTTGGATTTTAAGGGTGCGGCTGAGACGGTATGCAAGGCCATCGACGCCCTGGCTGTCCTTGCCAAGGGCAAGGGACTGGTCGAAAGACAGGGACTGAAGGGCAAGCTCAGGGTCTTGAGTCTGAGTGCAAGGGATATCGAGGTTAGAGAGGCGGCCGAGGTCAAGCTGGGCGAACTGGGCTAGGTTTTGTCAGGCGCGGGCATGTCATCTCCGGAATCGTGGACGGTTTTACTGGATGATTTCATGGCGTATCTTGCGATGGAGCAGGGCGCGTCATTACGGACGCTCGACGCCTACAGCAGGGACATATCGACCTTTATTGACCACTTGGATAAAAATGGGCAAAAAGGTCCTTCGGCAATAAAATCAAGCGATGTCCTTTCTTGGCTCAAGGCCCAGCGTGCGTTGGATATGTCGCCGAGGACCCTTTCAAGGCGGCTTTCCGCCTTGAGGTCCCTCTTTAGATTCTTGGCCGACGAGTACGGCGTCGATCCCACGCCGTTTACGGTTGTGAACAACCCCAGGATAGGGCTCCACTTGCCTGACGTGCTTTCCGTCCTTGAGGTGGAAAACCTTCTCGATGGACCCGACGTCTCTAGGCCCATCGGCCTCAGGGACAGGGCGCTTCTCGAGCTTGTTTACGCCTGCGGGCTAAGGGCATCCGAGGTGGTGACCTTGAAGACCAGCCAGATAGATCAGGCGCTTGGTTATTTAAGGGTTACCGGCAAGGGCGAAAAGGAGAGGATCGTGCCGGTCGGCGAGGCGGCCCTTTATTGGCTTGGAAGATATCTAAAAGAGGTGAGGCCGAAGGTGCTTGGGCCGGCCGCAAGTCTTTACATATTCACGGGAAAAGGGGGAAGGCCTCTTACGAGGCAGAGATTCTGGCAGATACTTAAGAATTATGCGTCAGCCAAGGGAATGGCCTTAAACATATCGCCCCATACGCTCAGGCATTCATTCGCAACGCACCTGCTCGAGCGCGGCGCCGATCTAAGGGCCGTGCAGATGCTTCTCGGCCACAGCAGCATTACGACCACCCAGATATATACACATCTTGATCTTAAACACCTAAGGGAAGTGCACAGGAGATTTCATCCAAGGGGTTGACGCGGCGTCGGCAAAAAATGGAAATGACCAAAAAGAATTTATGGAAGGAGAAGATAGCGCATTTTATTCCGGCTGCACTGAAAGATAGGGGTAGGGTATACGTGGAAAACGGCAGGGTCGAACTCGCTGGATGCACACGCGAAGAGATTGCGGCCGTTGTCTACGGAACCAGGATGTACGATGTGAAGATCGGCGTCGGCGATAAGGGCGCGGGGGCGTCCATGTATTGCTCTTGTCCTTATTTCGCCGGTCACGGGGTCTGCAAGCACGTATGGGCGGCGGCGGTTGAGGCCGACATGCATCTTGACAGGGGGCCCTCCCAGTCAGAGCCTAGAAAATCCGCTGGTTGGGAGGATGTATTCTTGGAGTCATTCTGGCGTTGTGATTGCACCAGTCCTCCTTGGGCTGCTGGTCACGGCAGCTTTAAACTTTATTATCACCTTGAAATCGGGGTGCGGCAGACAAGGCTTTCGGCCCTTGAAAGGTACGTACGCAAGGGCGGCGGGACCGGAAGAGCAAGATATGTATGCGCAGCCACCATAGAACACCCTGGTCTTCCAAGGGATGACAGGGTTGTTATGGCCATACTTGAAGAAATAAAGGCCACCAGGCCCCTACACAGCATGTTCAAGCATCATGGAACATTAAATCTTGTAAACATCCCCCTTGAGACTAGAGACTTGGCGGTGCTTCTGCCGGCGCTGGCCGGCACCGGAAGGTGTCTTGTGACCCATCACGGCCTGGGGGTCCTGGGGGATCCATTGGCCATGGGCAGGCCCTTGAAGGCCTTTTTAAGGATTGAGGCAAGGAAAGACGCGGCCCATAGCGATTTTTACAACCTCTTGCCGTTTGTGCAGTTTGGCGATCAAGGCTCTGCGCCATTGGGTCGTGACCAGCATTTTCTCAATACCGCGCCCGTATATCTTATCTCGGACGGACGTCTTTATGAAATGAGCGGTCCGTCATACAGGGCGCTCATGGCCATTTCCGGTATGAAGGACCATGCGCTGCCGGCCGGGGGGCTCAAGAGGCTTCTTGTGAAAACCTTGAGCCATCCGCTGGAAGGCCTATCCTTTGAGCTGCCAAGCGAGCTTGAGCCCGAGCATGTCAATGTCAGGCCGAGGCCGAATATGCTGGTCGATGTCGGCAAGTCCGCCATGACCGGCAGGCTTGCCGTTGATTACGCCGGTTTTGAGGCGGACCCGGATGACGACAGGCCGTATATCCTTGATGTCAATGGCTGGAGGAAGATATGGCGCAGTCTAGATGATGAGTCGTCATTCAAGGACGAGCTTAAAAGACTCGGGTTTGAAGAGTACGCGCAGGATTTTTTTGTCAGGCCTTTAAACGGCGCCGCCGAGGCGCTTTATGCCCTTGCCGCACAGGGCTGGTCTATTTTCGGCAATGACAGAAAACAGATGAGATTCGGCAGGATCTCAGGCTTCAGGGTCTCTTCTGGCATAGACTGGTTTGATCTCGAGGCCGATGTCTCGTTTGGCGCAGAGGCCGCCGTTTCTCTTCCGGAGGCTGTAAGGGCGTTTTTGAAAGGCGAGCGGCTGGTGAGGCTCGGAGACGGCGGCATCGGGCTTCTTCCAGAGGAGTGGATCGGCAGGAACCTGTCCGCCCTTGAGGGCGCCTTGGGAGACAGGGCGTCAAAAAGATTGCGGTTCATGTCGTCGCAGGCCCTTGTTCTTGACTCGTTGCTCGAAGAAAAGGCGGTGGAGTTTGATGACGGGCGTTTTTTGGAGCTCGCAAGGGCGCTCAAGGGCTTTGCCGGCGTCAAGCTGGCGCCGGTTCCGGCCTTGTTTAAGGGCCGGCTTCACATGTATCAGCAAGAGGCGCTCGGGTGGTTTTCGTTTCTTAAGCAGTTTGGCTTTGGCGGGATGCTCGCGGATGACATGGGGCTTGGAAAGACAATTCAGGTCCTTGCCATGCTCGCGGGTGAGGCTGGGGCCGCCGATGGTCCTTCGTTGATAGTGGCGCCCACATCCCTTGTGTTTAACTGGCAGAGGGAGGCGGAGCGCTTTGTCCCTGACTTGAAAATGGTTTTGTACTGCGGGCCGAGGCGTTTGCGCATGGCGGGCGACTTTAAAAGGGTTGACATCGTCCTTACGACGTATGCGGTCTTGAGAAGGGATATAGAGGTCCTGAGGGGATATGGGTTTAATTATATAATTCTAGATGAGAGCCAGGTCATTAAAAACGCAGGGTCGGTTACAGCTAAGGCCGTAAGGCTTTTAAACGGCAGACGCAGGCTCTGTCTTACCGGTACACCCCTTGAAAATCATGCGGGAGAACTTTGGGCCCAGATGGATTTTTTGAATCCAGGGCTTCTTGGCCCGCTTCGTCTTTTTGAGGCCAGGTTTGTAAGACGCTTGGCAAATGGCGACGAAGAGGCCCTGGATCTCCTGAAAAAGACTGTCCGGCCTTTTATCTTGAGGCGCACAAAAGAAGCGGTGGCGGCGGAGTTGCCCGAGAAGGTTGAAAAGACAATCCTCTGCAGGATGACCGACGGACAGGCAAGGCTTTACGATAGATTGAGGAGACATTATCTAGTTTCGATTGCCGGCAAGACGGATGCTGGAAACGGGGCCAGGTTCAAGGTGCTGGAGGGCCTTTTGAGATTGAGGCAGGCGGCCGCCCACCCAGGGCTTCTTGGAGAGGGCGGCCAAGGCTCGGGCAAGCTGGATGAACTCATGCTCCTTTTGGACAGGGTGGTGTCAGAGGGACACAAGGCCTTGATTTTTTCGCAGTTTACCAGCATGCTCGCCCTTATCCGTGACGCGGTTTCCAGGATGAGCGTGGATTATGAATACCTGGACGGCAAGACGCCTGGCACCGAGCGGGAAGAGAGGGTGAAAAGGTTTCAGTCTGACGAAGGCGTCAGGCTGTTTTTGATAAGCCTTAAGGCCGGAGGCGTCGGTCTTAATCTGACCGCCGCAGACTATGTGTTTCTGGTGGATCCTTGGTGGAATCCGGCGGTGGAGCTACAGGCGGTTGACAGGACGCACAGGATCGGACAGGATAAAAAGGTATTTACATACCGCCTGATCTCGGAAGGCACCGTTGAAGAAAAGGTCATGGCGCTCCAAGACAGGAAGCGCAGGCTTGTGGGGGAGTTTCTTTCCGGCAATTACGATATGCTAAAGAGGCTCTCAAAAGATGATATAATGTTTTTATTTTCCTGACGGTGTTTCCTGACGGCGTATTTCAATGAGTTCGGCACTGAAATAGCCGACGATCACCTTGCTTTTGACCATCACCGGTATCTTTCTTTCGTCGTCCGTCAGCCATACCATGATTCTCGCCCCAGGGCTTTTTTTAAATACGCCGGAAAGACCTTCCATCTTGGGTTCGACAAGGACCGTCCTGAATCTGCCGGCGGGTGTCTCGATATCTTCGTGTTTTATTACATGCGCCGTGCCGATAATAATCTTCTTTCCGTCGGTTATCCAGAGGCTTTCGTCCTGGCC
Source organism: Deltaproteobacteria bacterium (assembly GCA_021787835.1). Classification (GTDB taxonomy): domain Bacteria; phylum Desulfobacterota; class Dissulfuribacteria; order Dissulfuribacterales; family Sh68; genus JAJYLJ01. The sequence goes on from JAJYLJ010000004.1 coordinate 26,217, forward strand.
GGGGCCACTCTTCGACCTATACCAGAAGAGACACGAAAGCGGGTCGTGCACGTCTTTTGGTATTGGAAGCCTCCCCTTGAACTCCGCATCTTTTCGCAGTTCCGCCATGCCTGACTCCATGTCGAATATGACTTCTGCGGTATTTTCCCGCCGCCCCAGGCCTTCCCTTGCCTTTTTGTAAAAACGCACAGGCTGGCGTGTGCCGGAAGAGACGGTTGACTCCTCATATATCCTCACCGGATAGATAATATCCAGATATGGCAGGCTCCTGGCTGTAAGCTGGTAATTTATATACTTGACGCCCTGAATAGTCTTCAGTTCGGCCTCTCCGGCAGGTATCCCGCTCCATGTTATCCTGTAGAGCAAATCTTCCTGCAGGCCTCCGTGTTCAGGGCTGTAGCCGCATGAGGCGTAAGACGGCGCAAGCGTTATTGTGAAGACAAGGGAAGATATCGCGGCCATTGCCGCCCGGCGCAAGGCGTTGGTTATGGCCCTACCTCCACAAGCACATAAGCCTTTGGATTCAGGAAGCATTTTGCCGTCTTAAAGACGTCTTTGGCGGTGACGTTTTTTATCTCCGCCGCATATCTCTCCGATGCAAAATTAGGGCCGAGCCCGTAAAGCTCGTTTAATGCAAGGTCCATGGCCTGTGACCCGTTGGTCTGGAGGCTGATTTCATAGTTTCCGATGAGCCACGTCTTGGCCCGCTCCAGTTCGTCATCCGATACAAGGTCTGCGCGCACCCGGCCGATCTCATGCCATAGCCCTTCTATGGCCCGCCCCTTTTTCTCCGGAGCGCTTGCTATGTAAAGTCCGAAAGAGCCGTAATCCACTCCCAGTCCTACAAAAGATGTCACGGAATAGGCAAGGCTTTCCTTGTCCCTGAGTTCTGTAAAAAGGCGTCCGCCCTGGCCGGCCAGCACCGCATTGAGGACCTCGAGCGCATAGCGGTCTTTGGCGGTGAATGTGACCCCGGCGAACCCGAGGACCAGGTGCGTTTGCTGTCTGTCTTTTTGCAGATTGAAGACCCTTGGCGCATCAAGTCTTTCAGGGGCGGGGAGTTTCGGCGTTACGGCCGGGCCGGTACCTTTCCATCCGCCTAGATAGGTCTCGAGTTTTTTTATGACCTCATCAGGATTTATGTCCCCGACAACCGAGATTATGGCCTGGTCAGGTCTGGCAAATTCCTTGTAGGCCGAGGCCAGCTTTCCGGTCGCCATCTCCCTGACCGGTGCCTCGGCGCCGATGGGATTCATGGAATATGGATGCGGCCTGAACAGCTCCCGCCTGAATTCCCTGATCGCGACCGATGAAAGCGAGTCTTCCTGGCGCTTTAAGTCTGCAATTATCAAGGGCTTGAGCCTTTCCACCTCTTCCGGCGGAAAGGCCGGTCTTAGCAGTATCTCTGAAAAGAGCGAGAGCCCGTCTTCAAGATGATTGCTTAAAAAACGTCCTCCAAGTCCAAATGAGTTCTGGCCTGAAAAGCCGTCTATATTTCCGCCCATGCCGTCTATAATGGCCGCAAGCTCTTGGGACGAATGCAGGTCCGTGCCTTTGACCCACGCCTTGGCAAGAAAGTTGAAAAGGCCGTTTGAGGCCTCTGATTCGTATCTTACGCCGCCGGGGAACACAGCCTGTATGGACATCGTCGGCACATCGCTCACGCGGCGCGCAAGCACCGTGACGCCGTTTGAAAGTTTCATCTTTATAAAGGTAGAAGGTTTCTTTTTGGACCTTGCCGTCGGTGTCTTGATCTTGGCCCTTTTTACAATCTCGGTCAGCTCGGCCTCGGAAATATCCTGCGCCTTGCCTTTTGGCATTATCACCGCGATATTGATGTTGTCGGTCCTGAATATCCTTCCGGCGAGCCGCTGGATATCCTGGGAGGTGACCGACCTGACCCGCTTAAGATATAAGGCCTCGGCGTCAGGATCTTGGGCCATGATCGTGAACATGCCAAGCTTTTCAGCCTCTCCATCCATGGTTTCCTGATTATATACAAAGTCGGTTTCCACCTG
>JAJYLJ010000004.1:28334-40868 GCA_021787835.1 Deltaproteobacteria bacterium
CCTCCCATGGCCTCGATCTGCCTTGCCAGCTGCCCCGGCCCCATTTTTCCTGTGCCCTTGAATATCATGTGTTCAATGAGGTGGGTGATCCCTGCCTCCCTGTCTTTTTCATATGCACTTCCAGCCTTTACCCATATCTGGACCGCGACCACCTGGGCGCGGTTGCTTTCTTTGATGACCGCGGTGACGCCGTTTGGTAGTTTGATTTTTGTCATGCCGGAGAAGGTGTCTTCCGCCCACGCATCAATGGGAAGGATGGCGAAAAACGATAAGAAGGCCAGAAAAATGACCATCATTTTATATCCTGGCATAGCCCTGAGCCTCCCTTATGATAGAGCCCGCAGTGAATGGCTGTTCATTAAAGGTCTTGACACTGTGCGTGAATTTTGGTACGACCTAGCCAATAAATATTTGGCTTATAATGAGTTATAAGTCAGGATAGTCTGTTTTTTTGGAGATGCAAGGCGTGGATATAATCTTCAGGCCTTTATAGTACAGCGGTATAGCGGGAGGAGATAGCTATGGGTTCTTTTGGAGAGAGATTGGTTGGGGTTTACGAGTCGGTCTTCAAGCGTACATGGTCTCCGATGACCGGGGGCATAATACTTGCCATTCTTGCCATTTACATGGAGGCCTGGCAACGTCCGTGGGGTATTGTCGGCGGTCTTCGCAACTGGGGGGACTGGGTCTTTTATATGGTCGGCCTGTTTGATAAAAAACCCCCTCATATCCTTTTTTATTCCTCATCGGTAATGAACCTTGGGCTCCTCGCAGGCGCTTGGGTTTCTGCTATTATAGCAAGAGAATTCGCCTTCAGGGTGCCGCCCATGCTGGAGATTTGGAAAGGGTTTTTCGCCGGCATCCTTATGGGCGTCGGCTCGACTCTGGCCTATGGGTGTAATGTCGGCGGGTTTTACAGCGCCGTTCAAAACCTTGCGGCCAACGGGTTCGCCATGATGGTCGGACTTATAGCAGGGGTAATTGTAGGGCTTAAATATCTGTACTGGGAGATGGAGCACTTTACCCCAGGCCCCGCCGGTCCGACGTTTCTTGGAAATATACCGCCTGTCATAGGTTTCATCGGTCTGGTTGGTCTGATAGTTGCGGCGTACGCATATACATATTCAAATGTTGAAGATGCAAGCCTCATGGCGGGCTATCTTTTAATCGGCGCCGGCATAGGTTTTGTTTTCCACCGGAGCAGGCTTTGCATGGTGAATGCCTTCCGCGAGCCGTTTATGACAGGTGAGGCGGCCATGGGCAAGGCCATAGCGGTAAGCATAACCCTCGGGGCCGTTGGCGTAGCTATCTTGAAGTACGCAGGGTTGAGGGATACAAGTCTCTTTGTTGTGTCCTCCTTCTGGTGGGGCTCTCTGTTGGGCGGCTTTATCTTTGGGACAGGCATGGTGGTGGCCGGGGGTTGCGGCAGCGGCTCCCTCTGGCGCGTTGCGGAAGGTCAGATCAAACTCTGGGTCGTCATGATAACATTCGCACTTACAAACAGTTTGATGCGCCACTGGTTTGGAGAGAACCATTGGATGTCAAAGCTTGGCAAGGCGGTCTATCTGCCGGACACCTTTGGATACGGCGGTTCCATCTTTCTCGTGATTGCCGCCATGCTTGTCTGGTACATAGTTATTGACTGGAACGAAGAGAGCAACAAACTTGTCATTGAGATGTGATCCGGAGAGATGTATTTTGGCTTTTAGGTGCATTTTGCACGAAAAATATCTTAATAAAAAATTATTAAAATGGAGGGATTATGAGCGACATTAAGAAGGCCCCCGAGGGGATCACAGCGAACAAGACATTGGACGCCAAGGGGTTGAGCTGTCCTATGCCTCTTCTTAGGACAAAGAAGGAGATAGAAAAGATCAAGGCTGGAGAGATCCTTGAGGTGCTGGGCACAGACCCTGGTTCCCGTAACGACATCCCTGGCTGGTGCGCAAGGTCCGGCCATGAATATCTTGGCGAGAAAGAGGACGCGGGCTTTATCCGTTTCTATGTAAAGAAGAAATAGCTGTTTGATCTTTAGGTTTTATTTTTTAAATAAGAATTTGGCGGCCACGGTCTTTTGAACAAATATGGCAAGTTTGATCTGTATACTATTTTCTGCAATGCAACAGCCGTTCCGTGATCGCCCAACTTGAATTAATGGAGGACAAATTAATATGTCTGCTGATCCGAATAAACTGGGAATATTTGTAACCTCTCCGCAAAATATGAGACATATACTTGGAGTCGCTCAGGCTGCGGTAAGGGCCGGAAAGAAGGTTATGGTATTTTTTACATACAAATCGGTCCATCTGACAAAGAGCCCCGATTTTGTCACGCTTGCCAATCTTTGCGAGGTGGAAGACCTTGCCATCTGCGCCGACAGCTACACATGCGAGGGCTATGATGTCGAGAAGGACGTGCCGCGCGGTCTTGTGCCGCGCCAGATGCGCACCCAGGCCTATCATGGCGCCGTGCTAGAAGAGTGCGGAAAGTATTTAGTGCTTTAAAAGGAGACATAGATCATGGAATCAAAAAAGATATATTTCTTGTTGCCCAACCGTATGTATGCCGGTGATGCCGTACGTTCCGCTCTAGGGCAGGCCGTTGAAAACCACTTCGCATATCCTGTCATGATGTACGGAGAATATCCGCGCTTTTCCGATTACATAAAGGAAAACATCGATTGGATAAGGGATATGGAGGGAGATGTCTTGACCATGGGCGGCGAGGCGCCGGAGGGCGTGGAGCTTACCCCTATAACCCTTGAGGAGCTTGGCGAGCGCCTCCGTGAAGCAGATGTCATTATACCCTATGGTCTGCCAAAGCAGAGCAAGACCCCGCCGCCTGCCTGCGCAGAATAATTATCCAACATAAGGAGCATGTCATGAGTGATGCAAAAAAAATGCTGCATGTATATAGATCAGAGCCGAGCGATGATGTCAAAAAACTGGTTGCAATAATAAACCGCGACAGAGAGGCAAAGGAATTCAATCTCTATATCGGAAACCCCAACTACGATATGCTTGTGCAGATGATATTTGAGGCCGATCAGACCGTAAGCTGGTGGTAGGTTAAGATATTTAAAGTTTTTGTGCCCACGGTAAGGATATTACCCTTACCGTGGCGCTTTCTTGTTTTCTAGCTTCCCCCGACAACGCTCGCCATCTTAAAGATCGGAAGATACATGGCGATTATGATGGAGCCTATGGTCCCGCCCAGAAAGACTATCATCAACGGCTCTATCATGCTCGTCAAGGCGTCCACAGCTGTGTCCACTTCTTCATCATAAAAATCCGCTATCTTGTTTAACATATGGTCCAGGGCGCCCGTTGTTTCACCGATTGAAATCATCTGGACCACCATATTGGGGAATATGTCCGCCTCACGAAGCGGCTGCGCTATGGTGCGTCCTTCGCTTATGCTTGTCCTGACCTTATAGATCGCGTCCTCGACAATCTTGTTCCCTGCGGTTCCGGCGGCTACGTTTAGCGCATCTATGATAGGCACTCCACTGTTTATCAAAGTGCCAAGGGTGCGTGTAAATTTTGATACGGCCACCTTTTTAAGAAGAGGTCCGAATATGGGGAGCCGCAGCAGACTCCTATCTATCAAGAAGCGGCCCTTGGACGTGGAATGGAATTTTTTGAAGAGGAATGAAAGGAGAATGCAGCCAGCTATGATGACTATGAAATATGATTTGACGAACATGCTTAAGCTTATCACCATCTGTGTTGGAAGCGGCAGGGCCTGGCCTGATTCGGCGAAGAGTTTCTGGAAGACAGGTATTACAAATATCAAAATAATACTTAGCACGAGGGCTGCTATGCCAAGTACGGTAATCGGGTATGTAAGCGCGCCCTTCACCTTTCTCCTTAAACGTTGCGCCTTTTCCATATAGGCCGCCAGGCGTCTCATGACTTCATCGAGCGTTCCGCTGATTTCGCCAGCCGCTACCATGTTTATATAGAGAGTGTCAAATTGTTTAGGGTATTTTTTTAGTGCCTCTGCAAAGGTGGACCCGCCTTCAACCTCTGCCTTTATATCTTGCAGCATAGCCTTGAATGTCTTGTTCTCCTGTTGCTCGGCAAGGGCGTCGAACCCCTGCACAAGCGGCAGCCCCGCATTTATCATCGTTGCAAGCTGCCTGGTAAAGATGACCACATCTTTGGCGTTCACTCTGGGTTTAAAGATAGTTATGTCCGCAAAGATATTTTTGGATTTGAGGCGGATCTTGGATGGCTTGATTCGCTGCCTTCTGAGTAGTATGTGGACCACCCTTTCATCCGCCGCCTCTAGCTCACCCTTCTTTTTTTCACCTGTTATTAACGTTCCTTCCCAGGTATATACAGGCATTTTATGGCTCCATGGAGTTTGTTGAAGAATAGGGCCGTCAAGATAAGTTCGATTTTATTAAGATTCGGCATTTTCGAGCCTTAACTTTAGCCCGAGGTTTTTTATCGCATTTTTTAGTTTTTTGCCTTTTCCGCAAGGCCTTTTATGTCCTTGCGTCAGGCGTGCCATACCCTGGATATTGTCGTGCAGAAAGGGCCTTGAGCGCCCATGCGCTCTCTTAAGGGCGACCAAACAGATGTTTTTCTTGCACGGTCTGGCTTGTGCGTTCACACAGGCCTTTGAGAGCCTTTTACAGAACGATCACTATCCGGCAATATGTGAAAATCGTGTAAAGACCTGTCTTTTGACCCTCCTTTATTTTTTCAGATAAAAGGGAGGAGATTGCCCGGGTTTATCGCCTTGAAGAAGATTTTTTTGTAGGAACTCCGTCCTGTTATAATGTCCAAGTGGCAGGCGAGCACCCTTTCGCCGCCACGGCGGATAAGCGCACGGCTAAGCCTTGGAAGGCCGTAGAGCAGGAATCCGAGGCGTCTTGCGTATTTTAGCTCCCCGTTAAATTCCTTGTCGATGAGTCTATTGTAGGTAGAAAGATCACCCTTTGGCCCTTTTATGGCATCCGATATGCATCTTGCCGCAATCTCGGCCTGCCTGAGCGCATGATAGATGCCTTCCCCGGTGATCGGGTCTGCAAGGCCAGCCGCATCTCCTATCAAAAGGCCGTTTTTTGTGGCGAATGGTCCGCCTCTTGGGCCCAGAGGTATCATGTGCCCTCTAGGCCCTTTCGCCCTGGAACTATCGAGACCTTTTAGGGAAAGGTATCTTACAAGTGCATTTTTAAGCCCGTTCGCCTTTCTGTCCGTGGAAAAGACACCCACCGAGAGGTGGTCGGCCTTTGGGAACACCCAGCCATAACCCTTTGGCGCCGCACCGAAGTCAAAATGGACCGAGCCGCGGTATCTTTCCAGCAATTCATCGCTCGAGGGATACACCTCTGCCTCGATGGCGGGACATCCTACCCTGTTTTTCCACAGCCCCAGCGCCTTGGCCACACGGCTATTGACACCGTCGGCCCCTGCAAGCATCAGTGTCTTGAAGACCCCTTTGGATGTGTGTATATCTAGGCCTCCCCCATGCGCGGCCGTAGCCGTCTCAAAGACCGTATCATCCAATATGGTCGCGCCCGCCGAGGCCGCTTTCCCTGCAAGAAATGAGTCGAATTTGTCCCGCATTACAAGGCCTATCATCGGGTGGTCAGTGACCGTAGCTGCCTCAACGCCTTCGCCGAAACCCACCTCGGCCTTAAGGGCCATGTCTTCTATTACGCCGTCAAGGCTGAAGGGCAGAAGGTCCATGGCGCGCCTGGTAAGCCCGCCTCCGCACGGCTTGTATCTTGGCGCCACCCTTTTTTCAAGAATTAGGCACTTAAGACCGAGCGATGAGATCAGATAGCCAAGATAGCCGCCGGCAGGTCCGCATCCGACTATTACGCAATCAAAGCCTTTGGAATTGGAGTGTGCGCTATTCATTGCCTTGGGAAGATATCTTCCATGCAAGGGCCTCGGAGTTGGCTACACAGTCGTTCAGACTGATCCCTCCAACCCAGTTGCAGCGAAGATAGAGCCTTGTGTTTTCAAGGGCGGCCGTGGCCTTTTTTATCAAGCCGCAATGGCCGACATTGTATTGGGGTATGGCCTCGCTCCACCTGAAGATCCTGACAAAATCCGGCCTGGCCTTTAGGCCCATCAGGCCTGAAAGCTCATCCAGCACAAATTTAAGAATGGCGGCATCAGGCAGGGCTGAGAGCTCCGGCGCCCTTGCTCCCCCGATCAGGGCCCTTACGAGGGCGTAGCCCTTTGGCGCGCGCTGCGGGAATATGGACGAGTCCCAGAGGGCGCCGAGGATTTTCCGCTTTTCGCTCGCCGGGCACAGGAAGCCGAACCCGTCGATCGGACGTCCAATCGAACCCTCTTTTATCCCGAGAGCAACTATACCGACAGGTGGATACTGGATGGATGAGGCCGCTTCCGCCACTGATGGGAAACCTTCCGAGAGTATGCCGGCAGCGGCCCTTGCCGGACACGCCATGACGACATGGCTTGCATTGATCTCGCCGCCGCCTTCCGTCAGCACGGAAAACCCGTCTTTTTGTCTTATAACCGACATGACAGAGGTGTTTAGCCGTACAGTGCCTTCGAGCCCGGCATGAAGGGCGTCAATAAGCTCGCCCATGCCACGTCCAAAAGAGGTGAGCGTGCCGCCCGGGCCTGCCCCCGGGCCGCTTTTGCCTTTCTTTTTTGCCTCTTTTTTAAGCGCTATCATGGCCCTTATCAGACTTCCGTATGTGTCTTCAAGCTCATGTATCCTCGGGAAACAGGCCTTGAGAGAAAGCCTCCGCGGGTCCCCCGCATAGATGCCAGTCGCCATCGGGTCGATCAGGTATTTGAACGCCTCTTTGCCAAGCCGCCTTTTTGCAAACCCGGCGAGGGACTCGTCAATGTCAGGGCCGCCCTTCGGGATGAACGGCTCGAGAAGGAGTCTTGCCTTGCCAAGCGGCGACAAGAGCCTTGAGCGCAGGAATGCGCCAGGGGACTCCGGAAGCCCTTCAAGCCGGTTGTCTTTTACGACAAAACGTTTTCTGGATGCATCGTTGCTTTTAAGGGGGGCAAGGCCCAACCCCTTTGCAAGCCTTAGGGTGGTTGGTTTGTTGTCAAGGAAACCGTTTACGCCCCGCTCCCAGACGAAACCATCTTCGTGCATGGTCCATGCCTTTCCTCCGGCCCGGCCCTCTTTTTCCAGAATGATGACCTCCCATTCCGGCTTGAGCCTGGTCAAGAACCAGGCGAACGAAAGCCCCGAAACCCCGCCGCCGACCACGGCTACCCTTGCCATCCCGCCTCCTTGAGCCCGGTCCTTACAAGACCGCACAAGGCCTTTATGAATCCCGGCCTGTCGTTAAGCGAAGGGGTCCTAAAGAGCCTCGCCCCCTTCTCGATCATCATGCCTGCATAAAGCATGTCTATTTCATAAAGGGTTTCAATGTGGTCCGAGACAAAACTTATAGGGACCACGAGCACGCGCTTTTTGCCTTGGTCCGGGAGCCTTGAAAGAAGCGCGGCCGTCGCGGGTTCAAGCCATGCGACCGGCCCGCTTCTGCTTTGGAAAGACATTTCCCCCCTGATCCCTGTCTTCTCTTCGAGCGCCTTGATGGTACGGCCGAGGTCCTGGACATAGGGGTCTCCTTCATCCACCATGCGCTTTGGCAGACTGTGCGCGCTGTATACAAGGGCGAAGTCAGGAGGCGGGTCTTTTAAGGCCTCCCCCACCCTTGCTTCAAATACGGCCGCAAGCCCTTCTTTTATGCATTCTGAAAGGGCCTCTATATATGGCGGATAGTCAGGGAAAGACTTGACGGCATGGGCGGCAAGCCCAAGGCCGGACGCCTTGGCGGAAAAATCACCAAGGGATGAGCCGCTTGTGGCCCTGCTGTAGTGTGGATAAAGGGATACGCCAAGGACATCCGACACCCCGGCATCCTTCATTTCCTTCAAGACATCGCTGGTTCTGGGCGTCCAGTAACGCATGCCCGCCCTGCACACAACGTCAAGCCCTTCAAGGGTCAACGCCGACTGTACGGCCCTCGCCTGAGCCTCGGTTATGTCCGCAAGCGGGCTCCTGCCGCCGATCAACCCGTAGGCCACTTCGCTCTTCGGGGCGCGCCTCATGGCAATCCACCATGCAATGGGCCGTTGCAGAAAGGAAGGGCCAAGCCGAATTATGTTACGGTCTGAAAAGAGGTTGTAGAGAAAGGGCCGGACGGCGCTTATGGAGTCGGGCCCGCCCATGTTTAAAAAAACAACCCCTGTCTTCATGCTGAAAGTTTGTGCACAAGATCGACCAGGAGTTTCACCTTCTGGTATGGCACCTCCGGAAGCACGCCATGGCCCAGGTTGAAGATATGCGATCTTGCGAGCCCGCCTTGCCTAAGTATTTCATCAACCCTGCCTTTAAGCCCTTCCTCCGGAAGAAAGAGGGCGCATGGGTCGAGGTTGCCCTGGACTGTGACCGGTCCCAGCCGTTTGAGGGCATCTTCAATCTCTGTCCGCCAGTCAAGGCCTATTACATCCGCGCGGGCCAGTTTGATCTTTTCGAACAGATGCCCGCCGTCAAGGACGAAGTATATGCAGGGAGTGCCGGTTTGTTTTATTGAATCCATAATCCTCTGCACGTATGGAAGCACGCATTTTTCATAGTCGGGCCCTGACAGGATGCCGGCCCATGTGTCAAAGAGTTGTATGGCTTGGGCCCCGGCCTTTATCTGGGCGAGGAGATAACTTGCCGTTACATCGGTCAAAAGGTTCATCAGCCGGTTAAAGACGGCAGGGGTTTCATACATCATCTTTTTGGTGTTTACGAAGTTTTTGGAACTGCCGCCTTCAATCATGTATGTGGCCAGGGTAAAAGGCGCGCCCGCAAAACCGATGAGCGGGACCTTGTTCTTGAGTTCTTTTCTGAGTATCCGGATGGTCTCGAGGACAAACGGCACGTCTTTTTCCGGTTCTATTGCATGAAGCCTTTTTATTGCAGCGTCGGTCGTGACCGGCGGGGAAAGAACCGGTCCCCGGCCTTCGGAAAAGGCAAGCCCGGTGCCTATCGCCTCAACAGGGATCAGTATGTCTGAAAAGAGTATGGCCGCATCCACGCCCAGCACGTCAACAGGCTGGATCGTGACCTTTGCGGCGAGTTCCGGGGTCTTGCAAAGGGTCAAAAAATCGGTCGTTCCGCGCACCTTTTGGTAGTCAGGCAGATACCTGCCCGCCTGCCTCATGATCCAGACGGGTACAGGTCTTACTTTTTCGCCCATGCATGCCCTTAAAAAGGTGTCATTCATCCCTTTCGCCCCCCTTCTTTTTCGCGCCCGGCGTATAGTTGCAAAACGGCTCCTCGGCCAGGTAATCTCCGCTTACCGCATAGGCCCTTGCCCGGCAGCCCCCGCAGACCTGTATATACTCGCACCTGCCGCACCTGCCCTTATATGAGGAAAAGTCACGAAGCTGCCTGAAAAGAGGGCTCCCCTCCCATATATCTTTTAAAGAGTCTTTCCGTATGTTCCCTGCCGGGATCGGGAAGTAGCTGCATGGAAGCACGTTTCCATCCACGTCTATGAGCACTATCAACTGTCCGGCGAGGCAACCCTTGGCCCCGCCTGTCGAGAATTTAAGGGTCTTTCTCTTGGGACTTGCCCCCTCCTCTTTGGCTAGTTGCAGGCGCACCCTGTAATAGTGCGGCGCACAGGTCGGCCTTACCAGGAGCTCGTCTTCATTTTTTTCCATTTCGTAGTGCCACTTGAGCAGCTCTTCATAGTCTTCGGGCGAGATCAGCTCATCCATCACGTCCTCACCCCTTCCTGTCGGCACTATCATGAACATGTACCAGGCCGTCGCACCAAGTTCCTTGGCGAGACGGTAGACCCTGGGCATCTCCGCCTGATTCCGCTTGGTGAATGATGAGTTTACGAGAAAGTCTATACCGTGCTCCTTGAAGAGTCTGGCCGCGTTTAGCGTCCCTTCAAACGCCCCGGGCTGGCATCTGAAGTCGTCATGCACCTTGGCCGAGGCCCCGTCGAGGCTCAATGACACCATGCGTATGCCTGATGCCTTGATCTCGGCGCAGGTTTCTCTGGTGACAAGGGTCCCGTTCGTGGCAAGGCACATCCTCAGGCCCTTTCCGGTCCCGTAGCGGGCAAGCCTCGGCCAGTCAGACCTAAGCAGCGGCTCCCCGCCTGAAAGGACCACCACCGGACTTGCAAAGCCCGTTATGTCGTCAAGCACTCTTAAGCCCTCTTCGGTGCTGAAATCAGGGTGCCCCTTTGCCTCGAGTTCGGACGATGACCTGCAGTGGACACAGTGCAGATTGCAACGCCTCGTTATCTCCCAGGCCAGCCATTTAAGTGCGAAATCCATATCGTTGACTCGTCAATCGTCATATTTTAGCGAGAAACCTAACAGCTTGTATCCAAAAAGGCAACGACCCGTGCGCCTTCTATGGCTGAAAGGCGCACGGGCATGAGCATATTGCGGTATCCGTCCCCTCCGAGGTCCTTTACGGCGACAGGCACGTAGTTGCCGGTGAGTCCGCGCCAGAGGCCGTCTTCTTTTTCTCTGCGCTCCAGGAGGCAGTCGAGGGTCCTTCCGAGTTGGGACGTCCAGAAGACCAGGCGTTTTTTATGGCCGAGGGTTGTCAAGAGCTTGACCCTTCTGGCCTTTTCATCCCCCGGGATCGCATCCTTCATGGCGGATGCGAGGGTCCCCGGTCTCTTTGAATATGGGAACGCATGGATATAGCTGATCGGGAGGTCCTCAAGAAAGGCAAGGGTCTTTAAAAATTCTCCTTCATCCTCCACTGGGAATCCGGCCAGCACATCTGTCCCTATTGCTGCATCGGGCAGCGTGGTCTTGATTGATTCAACGGTCTTGGCGAAAAGCCCCGGGTTGTAGCGTCTGTTCATGGCATGGAGCACCTTTGCCGAGGCGCTTTGCAGAGGGATGTGCCAGTGGCGGCAGAAGTTTGGCGTGGCGGACGCCCACAGGATCATCTCGTGCCCGACTTCCGTTGGTTCTATAGAGCTTAGACGGAAACGGATGCCGGAGAATGCCTCGCAAAGCCCCTGCATTAACTTGAGAAGGCTGGTATTGTCAGGCAGATCTCCTCCGTAAAGCCCGATGTGTATGCCGGTGAGGACCACTTCTTTCACCCCTGCCCTGGCAAGGGTCAAGACCTGATCGCTCACCAGACCCGGAGGAAGGCTTCTAGGCCTTCCCCTCGTGTAAGGGACTATGCAGTAGCTGCAAAAGGCGTTGCAGCCGTCCTGTATCCTTACAAACGCCCTGGTCCGCTCAAACGGGGCCTTGATCGCAAAAGGGGCTATTTCTTGAACTCTTGCGATGTCCCCTGCGTATATCTCAAGACAGCCGAGGTCTGCAAACGCGAGCTCAGGGATCAAGTGCTTCTGGTCGTTGCCTACAAGACATACGCTGCACGGCATGGTGTCAATGAGTCTTTGTATGTCTGCCTGCACGTAGCAGCCGGTTACGATGACCCTTGCCGCGCTGTTTGTGTGGATCGAGCGCCTTATGGCCTGTCTTGATTGATAAGCGGCCTTTGCGGTGACCGCGCAGGTGTTTATGATGTAGATGTCCGCCTGCTCATGAAAGGGTGCCGCCTTAAGGCCCTTTCCGATCAATGACTCCATTATCGAGGCGGACTCGAATTGATTGACCTTGCAGCCAAGCGTATAGACGGCTACGCGCATATCCTGCCCCCCCCGAGCACCATGTCTTCTTGATAAAATACCGCAAATTGCCCCGGGGTAACGGCCCGCTGGTGCGACTCAAATATGACCCTCAGCCCTTTCCCTTCCGCAGGCTCGAGACCGGCCCGGACACCCTGGTGCCTGTAGCGGATTTTTACCGTGACAGAGTTGCCTATGGCCACGTCAGGGTCTTCTGTAAGCCAATTGATATGATCGACAATGCAGCCTTCTGCGTAGAGGTCTTCGTTCTTGCCCACTAGCAGACGGTTTTTGTCCGGCTCGATCGCCGTGACATAATATGGGGTGGCGTCACACAACCCGAGCCCATGCCTCTGGCCTATCGTGTAGCCGTAAAGCCCTGAATGACGTCCGATTACGCGCCCATCTTTTGTGGCTATCTCGCCGGCCGCATCGGGAAGGGGCCGGTCCGGTCCAAAAAAAGCCCGGTAGTCCCCCTTTAAAAAACACATCTCCTGGCTTTCCTTGTGCGCGGCATTCAAAAGTCCGGCGGCGCTGGCCGTCTTTTTGACCTCGGTCTTTGTAAGGGGCCCGTTTGGAAACCAGAGGCGGCCGAGCGCCTCTTTTGGTATCCGGTGCAGGAAATAAGACTGATCCTTGGCCGGGTCTGTGCCCTTTAAAAGCACGGCCTCGTCTCTGTCTGTTTTTGCCTTCCGCGCATAGTGGCCGGTCGCAAGTATCCCGCATCCCAATTGATCTGCCAGCCCAAGGCCTATGGAGATTTTGATCCTTGGGTTACAGACTGCGCAAGGGTTTGGGGTGAGTCCTGCAAGATAGGAGGCCCTGAAGTATTCGATCACCTCGGCATTGAATTGATCCACGGCGTCGATTACATGGAGCTTGATACCGAGTTTTTG
>JAJYLJ010000005.1 GCA_021787835.1 Deltaproteobacteria bacterium
TCGAACGCTGTAAGGAGGGCCAGGGCAGGACTGCATGACCCAAGGAGACCTATCGGCTCGTTCATATTCCTTGGGCCCACCGGCGTAGGCAAAACAGAACTTGCAAGGGCGCTGGCTGAATTCATGTTTGACACTGAGCAGGCGATGATCCGTGTTGACATGAGCGAATATATGGAAAAACATGCGGTGGCAAGGCTCATCGGCGCACCACCTGGCTATGTTGGATACGAAGAAGGGGGTTATCTTACAGAGGCGGTCCGAAGAAGACCTTATTCTGTAATACTATTCGACGAAATAGAAAAGGCGCACCATGATGTCTTCAATATACTCCTTCAAATATTGGATGACGGCAGACTTACCGACGGCAAGGGCAGAACAGTTGATTTCAAGAATACCATTATTATAATGACATCCAACATAGGAAGCGATCTTATCCATGAAATCAGAGATCAAAAGACTATGGAGCAGAGGGTCAATGAGGCCCTGCGCCTTTCATTCCGTCCGGAATTCTTGAACAGGGTTGACGATAAGATAATCTTCCACTCACTTGACAGTTCACATCTTGCAAAAATAGTGGATATCCAGCTTCGGCATCTGGCCGAGCGCCTTTCAGAAAATAAACTTGCCCTCGATGTTACGGATAAGGCCAAAAAATGGATAGCAGAGGCAGGCTATGACCCGTCTTTTGGCGCAAGACCACTCAAACGAGCGATCCAGCGCTATATAGAAGACCCGCTTGCGCTCAAGCTTCTTGAAGGCACCTTTAAGGAAGGGGACAAGCTAATCGTAGATATCGATGATAACGGCCACATTTTATTCACAAACGGCTAACGCCATAAAACTAAGGCCATAAATTTAATATCTCATTTGATATAATTATTAAATATATTTAATTTATCGAATGCGCAGGATAACAAACCGGCTGCCTGCCTGGCATCGCCCTGCGCGACGTATCTGATCTTTCCTGCTAGGGTCGAGTCTTTACAAGGTCCATGATCTCTTGCACCTCTGAAGCCCCTTTGTCATAAAATTTTTCTTCATCTGGGTCAAGGTGCTTGAGAAGGGCCATAAATTCGCCGGCATGGACCCTTTCTTCGTCAGCAATGTCCTTTAAGACGGCCTTTGCAAGCTCATCGTCAATAGACTCGGCGAGTTGGATGTAAAGTTGTACGGCCTCGTATTCCGCGGCTATAAAAAAACGTATCCCCCGTATGAGTTCTTCACGGGTTAGCTTCCTTGAATTGGCAAGACCTGAAAAAGGGGCTGCAAACTCCGGCATCACAAGACCTCCTTGGCGTTTTTGGCCGGATCGCGGTATTTTCCGGCCCCACAAAAATATTTTACAATATCTTGACATAATGATGCAATATTATTTAGATGAAGGCGTTTCTTGGGCAATAAAACATCCTTTTGCACCAAGGTATCTTTAGTTTTTAGCAAGAACAGTCAGTCGGTCATATGGAGGTCTATATATGCTAGTCAAGGAATGGATGGTTGCCAATCCTATAGTTATCGACGAAAACGCTTCCATCATGAAGGCTACCCAGCTCATGAAGGAACACACCATAAGACGCATACCGGTTGTTCAGCAAAACCGCCTGGTCGGCATAGTGAGCGACAGAGACATAAAAGAGGCGGCTCCGTCAAAGGCCACCTCCCTGGACGTGCATGAATTGTATTATCTTCTATCTGAAATCAAGGTCAAGGATATAATGACCAAGCAGCCCATCACGATCGAGGAGGGTAATTCCGTTGAAAAGGCCGCCGTGATAATGCTTGAAAATAAAATTTCAGGCCTTCCTGTCGTTAATAGCAAGGGAGAAGTGACCGGCATAATCACCCAAACAGATGTCTTTAAGGTTATGATAAGCATTACAGGCATTCACCGCGGGCCGATCCAGATCGCATTTGATCTTGAAGACAGGCACGGGACGACGGCCGAGGCCTTGAACACCATACGTTCTCATAACGCCAGTCTTGTAAGCGTGCTGACATCTCAGGAGCATATGTCTCCCGGGCGCAAGGAAGTCTATGTGCGCATAAAAGACATGCCCAAAGACAAACTCAACCTCCTGATAGATGACCTGAAAAAGAAGGTCAAAATTCTATATATAAACAGAGACGAATTCCAGGAACTGCCTAAAAAAAATAAAAAGTCTTAATTTTGGCCCTTAAAGACATTATTCAGCCAAGTCGGAAGTTTAAGCGTGCCGGAACCAGAAGATCCTGAAGGCTCGGAAGGTGCGCCGCCTTGAGATGAAGGCGTTGCCTCGGATTGCTTTGCTACCGAACTTTCAGGCATGGGCTCAAGCGCTATGCCAGGGTCATCCTTTTGATCATAAGGCACGATATCGCCGGTATTTTTATCAAAAGCCACCATAGTTACCCCCGGCGGTATATCAAAGGCGTCCTTTTTCATGTCCTTTTTAGTTATCTCCATGAAATCCGTCCAGATCGGACAGGCCGCCCTGCCGCCTGTCTCAAGTCTGCCCAAAGATTTCTGGTCCTCCCTCCCCACCCACACGCCGGCAACCGTATCAGGAGTAAAGCCGATAAACAGCGCGTCTTTGTAATTATCCGTGGTCCCTGTCTTGCCGGCCGCCGGCATATCCAATGATTTGGCATAGATGCCGGTGCCCTCCTGCACCACGGCCTCAAGCAGCGTAACCATCTGATAGGCCGCGATAGGATCAACGGCCTCCTTCACAACAGGATTAAGCTTTTCGAGCACATTGCCATCTTTATCGAGCACTTCCTCCACATATTGGGGCTTGACAATCTTGCCTAAGTTTGGAAACGCGCTATAGGCCCTGACAAGCTGTATGAGCGGTATGGCGGACGAGCCGAGCGATATGGAAAGATCATCCGCAAGCGGGGCCTTTATGCCCATGAGCCTGGCTGTATTTTGAATGGCCTTTATGCCTACCATTTTTGCGAGCTTTACCTCAATGACATTCCTCGACAAGGCCAAAGCCGTTCTCATCGTAATCGGGCCCATATATTTTTTGTCAAAGTTTTCAGGCATCCACGGGTGTTGCGGGTCAGGACCCGGCAGTGATATAGGCTCGTCAACCAAAATGGTATTAGGCGCTATGAGTTTTTCAGAAAGCGCCGTGGTATATACAATGGGTTTGAATGCCGAACCGGGCTGCATTTTTCCCTGAGTCACAAAATTGAATTGTGAAGACTTAAAATCTTTACCTCCAAGCATGGCTCTGATCGCGCCCGTGCTATTGTCCATGGCCACAAAGGCAACTTGAAGAGATGCCGGCAGATCCTTGTCTTCGGGGTGCCTCTTTATCAGTTCATCCAGTTCTTTCATGGCCGCCTTGTAAGCCTGTATCTGCCAGCTTCTCTTCAAGGTGACTATTATCTTAAGACCGTCATTTAACAGTTTATCCTCGCCATATTTTTCTTCGAGTTGTCTTCTCACCTCGGACAGAAAATATTCAACGTCAGGGGTCTGCGGTGGTTCTTCGTCACTCAAGACGATGGGCGTATCTTTGGCTTTTTCGGCCTTATCTTTTGTAATAAAACCCTCTTCAACCATACGCCTTAACACATATTCCTGTCTTTTCTTCGCAAAATCAAAATTCCTAAAAGGAGAATAACGGCTGGGCGCCTGTGGAAGGCCGGCCAGCATGGCGCATTCAGCAAGATTCAATTCATTTACATGCTTGCCAAAATATGTCCTGGCGGCCGCCTCTATCCCGTATGCCCCGTGACCGAGATAGATTTGATTGAGATAAATGGTTATTATCTCATCCTTGCTAAGCATCTTGTCGATCTGCCAAGCCAAAATGGCCTCTTTCACCTTTCTTACCCAACTCTTCTCAGGCGTAAGGAAAAAGGATCTGACAACCTGCTGTGTTATAGTGCTAGCGCCCTGGACAATACCGCCGGCCTCAACATTTTTTATGGCGGCCCTTAAAACGCCAGCAAAATCCACCCCTGGGTGTTCATAAAAACGGGCATCCTCCGCAGCAAGAAACGCCTGTATAATCTTGGTCGGTATTTTGTCCCTGGGGATGGGCCACCGCTTTTCGGTGTACCAGTAAGCCAGTATATGATGATCTTCATCATATACCTCGGTCACCCTTTTGGGGTTGTATGAGCGAAGGCTCGAGACATCCGGAAGGTCGAGTATCATGTACCCAACTATAAGCGACCCGATAATGAGGGTGACCAGCAGGGCCGAGCCTATGATAATGCCGATGATGGGGCCCGTGCCCCAAGGCTTTTTCTGTCTTTTCAGGCCATCTTCTTCGTTTTCATTGTGAGACATAGTTTTCAAATATACATACCATCAATTTATGAAGCAATATATACTACAATCTTGGCCGTCTTCATAATCGACCGCACATCTTCAAAAGAACCAGAGGTATCAAAACCACCGTTAACAGCGCCACCCGGCAAGACTTTTCATGGAAGTCCGGCCATGCTATCTTCCTTTTGCCATGCCTTACAGCCAAATAATAGCCCTGATGCTGGCGCTTCTTGTTATCGCCGGTGGAAATGGAAACATCGAACCTGCAATGCCTCCGGGCCTTATGGGATTTTTATGGCTATTAAAGACGGCGATATGGACGTTTTTTGTTTATTGGCTGACCAAGAAAAAAACTGCAAGGCTGCATTTCCATATTCTTGGCTGGATTCAGTGGGCGCCTCTGATGCTCTTGGCGACCGACATCTATTTTCTTGATCTCAAAACCTTTCTTACAAAACTTATAGGCGCATCCATTCCGGGGCTCATAGAGATATTGGCGCTAGGCTTTTATATATCATATTTAATTATAACATGGGCTGCCTACTGGCTGGGGCTCAAAAGAAAAGGGCTGCAAGAATCACCCCTTTCAAGCGAAATAAGCATGAGACTGAGATTTATCGCGCCGGCCATAGTCCCATATCTGATCATAACATTGACAAGCGGCCTAATGGTCTCAACAAAATGGCAATGGCTCAATAATTTTATGGAGAGCAAGGAAGGTGACGCCTTGTCCGTCGCCTTTGTCCTCATTGCAGCCGCCGTATTCATCCCCCTGATGATCCGCATAATATGGAGATGCAAGCCCATGCCAAAGGGCCAGGAAAGGGACCTTGTCGAGAAATACCTAGAAAAAACCAGCCTGAAATATGGCGAAATACTGCTTTGGCCGCTTGGCGGCGCGAGATTTTGCACGGCCGCAGTTCTGGGGGTCATCCCAAGGTTCCGCTATATACTGCTCACCCCGTGTCTCATGGAACATCTGATGCCGGAAGAGATAGACGCAGTCCTTTCCCATGAAGTGGCCCATGTCAAGAGAGGCCATATAATCTGGTATATCATTTTTATCGGCCTCTTCAGTCTGGCGATCTACAGATTATCATACCCCGTCTGGATATGGCTTTTGTCCCACAACTCTTTCATAAAGGCGTTCATATCGATGGAGAATACCTCCCGATCGCTCGCATCTGCGGCCATTAGCCTGCCATTTGGTATTTTGTTGATTCTGTATTTCAGATTCCTTATGGGCTACTTTATGCGAAATTTCGAACGCGAGGCGGATTTATCTGTATTGGATACGCAAGGGCACCCATGGTATCTCATAAATGCGCTTGAAAAGGTATCACTTCTTTCAGGGAACAGCCGGGCTCAGCCAAACTGGCATCACTTCAGCATCGCACAGCGTGTTGATTTTTTGCAGCAAGCAGCCCGGCGCCCGGGTTCAGGCCGTCTCTTCTCAAAAAAACTAAATATTAAAAAGATGATTTTTTTGCTCGCGGCCGCTTTCTTGAGCCTGTCGCCAAGCCTTTTACCAGTAAACTCGTGGAAGGCTGCAGCCAGAGAAAATATAACTAAAATATACATAGAAAGGGCATTGAAACATTACAAATATCCTGGCCGCGTCTTTGAATATCAATTCAACCGGCATTCAATCCCTTAAGGAGGATCGAAATGCTCGCCACCGCATGCCATGTAGCGTCAAGAAACGGGGCGGCCCTGCCACTTCTTGCAAAACCGCCTGCACTAGTATGGCACCCGGCAACAAAATCAAGGGCGCCTTTCATATCTTTCGGCGCAGAGCCAAGGCTCTCGAGCGCCCTCAGGCACGCATGACAATTCTCGATATATGAGGTGGTGTCAGGCAAAAAACCAAACCCGCCGTCTCCGTTCTGGCATGCCCGAAACCAGGCGATCCATCCTTCATCCATAAGTGATTCTTGCCCCATGACTCTGGCAAGATATACGGCCATCCACTCCTCGCTGACCGTGCGCCGCCCCAAGCGCAAAAGACCCCTTGAGGATTCCCGCGGCACCACGTGCCCAAGGCCGAGTATCTCATGCACCATACGCGCAAGATAATACCGTCTTTGGATTGAAACGTGCCCGCGATGACACAAAGATACATATTTTTTTACAATGTCTTTATCAACATCGATACCGGCTATTGATGCAGCCTTAACAAGTTGAAATGATGTTTTAGCCTCGCCCGGAAACTGATAAAGCCGCGTCCTTAGATAACCAAGGAGCGCCTTATCCTCTCTGAAATCATAAAAAGGACCACGTAACCGGATTGATCCCTCATGCAAGGAATTAAAGATATTGATAGCATGATATGTATCTTCAATAGTAACCGGCAGGTGCGGTGTTGCCGCAAATCCGCCGGCGTCCTGCCGTCTTGCCAGCACAAAAGAAGGCACCGATTCTAGAATGACACTTAATTTACGAATATTGTAATCGTGCGATATGGACACCCGTTTCAGGCCCCTATATTGATTTAATCAATTACCATCAAACATCATTGACACAAAAATGTCCAGGCTGTACATTGACGGCGATCCTGGAAGGCCGGTTTGGCTTTTCAGCCAAATAATTACAGAATTTAATTCTTAGGGTTGGGATGGTAAAGCTGCCGTTACATCTGGCCGGGAGACCATGAACGCGGTGATTAAATCCTTAATAAGGAGGAAGCCGAGGCGCAAGAAAATGCCGGAATATTCTACGTCCCCCAAAATTCTCTCAACGAATTTAAGCGCGCATAACTTCCGGTTATCATAAGTCTTGACTTAGGCCTTAAGCCCAACGAAATTTATGGAAAAAAGCACAGGCCGCAAAGGCAACCCCATATGGGGGACTCTTGCATCTGTCAAATTAGCCGTATTCCTGCTCATTACACTTGCCATCACATCAATCATAGGCACACTGATACCTCAAGACGAGCCGCTTCAGCTTTATCTTGAAAAATACGGCCCCAATCTCTTTAAGATCATAACCGCCCTGCGCCTAAACGATATGTACCATGCCTGGTGGTTTACTGGTCTTTTGCTGGCTTTCAGTCTTAATCTTATAGTATGCACCATAAACCGCTTCCCCATCACGCTAAAAATATATAAACGCGACAATCTCTCCCACGACTTCGATTATCTTTCGAGGCTTCCATTGAAAAAAGAATGGGAGCTTACGCCTGACATGCAAAAGAAAGCCAACGGCGCCATAGCGGACACCTTTAAACGCATAGCCGGCAAAGTCAAGGAGAGGCAAAAAGACGATGGCGGCAATATTTACATGGCCGAAAAGGGCAAATGGAGTTATTGGGGTCTTTACGGCCTTCACAGCAGTATCCTGATTATATTTATAGGCGCGCTTGTCGGGCTGTTCTGGGGGTTCAAGGGATATGTAGAACTTTTTGAGGGCGAAGCCACCGACCATATTGTTGACCGTTACACTTATGAAAACCTGCCACTAGGCTTTCAGGTGCGATGCGACAAATTTACAGTAGATTTTTATGACAACGGCGCCCCCAAAAAATATGTCTCCGACCTTACCATTCTGGAAAACGGTAAAGAAATGCTCCACAAGGCAATAAAAGTCAATTCGCCATTGACATACAAAGGCATAACCTTTTATCAGGCAAGCTACAACAGCGTCCCGGAAATCAGCCTGCACATAAGTTCGTCCGATGGAAAACAGGGGTCATTTGTAGTGCCTGCGATGGAAAAGGTGACATGGCCAGACGGAAGGCTGTCGCTTGGGATAATACAATATCTGCCAGACATACATGGCGAACCGGCCGCTCAGGTATGGGTAGCATCTGCGAGGGGGGATACAGATACAATCTGGCTGCTGAAAAACCACGAAAGAGGATTTCATATAGGCGGGAACGTATATAAAATCTCCCTTGTTGACGCTAAAAACAGGTACATGACAGGGCTCCAGGTCAAAAAAGACCCAGGGGTCTGGATCGTGTGGTTCGGCTGTACGGCGCTGATATTGGGTTTTGTGGTAGTGTTTTGGGTCGCGCATACCAGGATATGGCTCTGGATAGGGCCAAAAAACGGAAAAACAGTGGTTCTTTTGGCTGGACAAACCAATAAAAACCAAATTGGTTTTGAAAGTGAATTCATAAAGCTCTCAGATGCCATAGACAGGACAATAGGTGACAAGGCATGACATTATCAAGCTCTTTTCTGCTCAGCATTACCACATTTATTTATCTTGCGGCCGCAATCCTCTACCTTATCACATGGGTCTTCAAGGTCCAAAAGGTAGGCATACTGGCCACATTCGTTACAACGTCCGGATTTTTAATTCAAACCGCAGGCATAGGCCTCAGGTGGGCTGAATCGTACAAGATCGGCTATGGACATGTCCCGCTTGCCAATCTGTACGAATCTCTGGTCTTTTTTTCATGGCTTACGATACTTGTTTATCTGGTGATAGAATGGCGCGTCAAAAATCGTGTGATAGGCGCGTTTTCAACCCCGTTCGCCACATTCGCCATGGCCTATGCCTCATTCAATCCGGACGTACATGATGAAATTCAGCCCCTCATTCCGGCCCTCCAGAGCAATTGGCTTATAGCCCACGTCATTACATGCTTTCTTGGGTATTCGTCTTTTGCGGTAGCCTGCGGTCTCGGCGTCATGTATCTAATTAAAAATAAAAACACCGACGAAAACACAACCGGCCTGATGGCCATGCTCCCCAGTAAAAAGGTCATGGATTCGCTTATGCATCAGACCATTGTCTTTGGTTTTCTGTGGTTGAGCATAGGGATCATAACAGGCGCGATATGGGCCAACGAGGCTTGGGGCACATATTGGAGCTGGGACCCCAAGGAGACATGGTCTCTTATCACATGGTTCATTTATGCGGTTGCCTTACATGCAAGATTTATAAAGGGATGGACGGGCCGGAAGATCGCTATCTTGTCCATCATTGGTTTTATATCCGTCATCTTCACATATTTTGGCGTAAATTTCCTGCTCTCTGGACTGCACAGCTACGGCTCTCTCAAAAAATAGTGCGGAAGCGGTCTCGATTCATCTTGGAGGACTGATCATGTTCGGACTTGGAACGCAAGAACTTTTTATTGTCCTGGTTATAGCATTCCTGGTGTTCGGAGGAAAAAAACTGCCTGAATTGGGCTCCGGGCTTGGCAAGGCGATAACCTCCTTTAAAAGAGGTATCAGAGAAACAGAAAACGAAATAGCGTCAGAAAAACCCATGGGCAGCTATGGCAAAACCGGCGGCAAGCCACTGGAAGAAGGCAAAGCCGAATAAGCAGGCATAGCCCCTTGATGCAGCAGGCCATGATATTGGCCGCCGGCATGGGTGTCCGCATGCGGCCTCTCAGTTTAGGTCTTCCAAAACCTCTCTTCCCGGTATTAAACCAGCCTTCAATAAAACGAATACTGCATCACCTTCAAGGGGCTGGCTTTAAAAAGGCCGTTATAAATACGTTCCATCTGGCCAAATCCTTGACAGACGCCATAAATACATGGAATATTGACATTGAAATAGTCACCATCGTTGAGCCATTTCTTCTCGGCACAGGCGGGGCGCTTAAAAACGCCCTGCCCTATTTTGATGAAAATAGTCCTGTTTTATTGATAAACAGTGACGTTGTCACGGATTTAGACCTCGGCGGTATATTGCAGAGACATTGTCATGGACGCGCTATTGCCACGATGCTTGTGCATGACCGCAATGTCTTCAACAATGTCAAGGTCGAGGATAGGCGCATCGCGGGTTTTGGATATAATGGCCCTGATGCCCTTGCCTTTACCGGGATATCTGTACTGCAAACCGATTTTATAAACTCTTTTCCAGACCTGTTCCCTTCATCTCTAATCGAAATCATTTCGATGGCGATCCGCTCCGGCGAGGTCGTTTCCGCGCTTAGGGCTGAATACCTCAAGGCCGACTATATCTGGGAAGATATAGGAACGGCCGCAGGCTATCTGGCGGCTCACGAGACCCTCTTAAAAGGAGAAAAAAATAATATGCTCGTTGGAAAACGCACAGATATCCCAAAAGACCTTTGCCTTAACGGATGGTGCTCTATAGGAAACGACGTGTTTTTTGGCAGGGACATATCCATTTCAAGGGCGGTTGTCTGGGACGGATGCGCCGTAAGAGACGGCGAAAGGCTCGAAGACTGCATTGTAACACCTTATGGACGGCTCACCCTGACAAAAGACATGGATCAGAAGGGACGCTTATAGTAAAAATTTAATGTTTTTCGGCCGGCCAGGCCAGTCTCCGGGTCATAGGCATTCACCTCGACAACATAAGAGCCATTTGCCATTAAATGGGTACCGTACACAAACTCTCCGACATTACCAGTGTATTTTAAGGGTATTTCCATTACATTTTCGTCATTATGAAAAAATGTGGCCGTCACCCTGAACCGGCCCGGATCAAATCTGCCTCCCGAGCATGCCGGAAGCCCGCAATCGAGCGTGACCTGGACCCGGAGTATGATATCCTTTAATGATGCAATGGTGCCAGGATAAGGGGAAAGTATTTGTATAGAAAGCCGCTCCGCCATTTTTAGATAATCTTTAGATATAAAAAGGCATCCGCACAACCGGCAGGCCGCGGCCGGAAGTTGCGTGACTTAATTGCCGTACGGGCAAACTCAACAAAACACCAAGATACCTATTTATCATTGCCTTTTTAATCAAGCTATAGAATTATAGACAAGCAAATGAAAAAAGGTAAGACGATATGTTAAAAATCCTAGGCCTCATGGGTTCCCCACGCCCTGGCGGAAACACCGACATACTTCTTGACAGCTTGCTTCTGAGTGCAAAAGAGGCCGGTGCGGCCATTGAAAAGGTGCACCTAAACGCCCTTGAGATGTCGCCATGCATTGAATGCGGTGCGTGCAATGAAACGGGTGTGTGTGTCATTACAGATGACATGGCCCCGCTTTATGGAAAGATCGCGGCGGCCGACTGGATTATCCTTGCCTCACCGATATTTTTTTACAATATCACATCAAGGACACAGGCATTGATTGAAAGGTCCCAGGCCTGTTGGGCGGGTAAATACCTCCTAAAGCTTGGTCCCTACGGCGGGAAAAAGAGAAAGGGGGTATTCCTTGCCGTTGGAGCCACAAAAGGCAAGATGTTGTTTGATGGCGTGTTAAAGACCGCGCGCTATTTCTTCGACGCAATAGATGCCGACTTTGAAGGCGCACTGCTATATAGAGGGATAGAGGCCAAGGGAGATGTGCGAAAACACCCCCGCGCCCTGGAAGAAGCTTCCGGGCTGGGAAATGCCATTGCAAAAGGACTCGATTTATCGACCATAACTTATCTCTATCACCCATAAAAAAACATGGTATAATTTTGAACTTTAATAATTTTAAACGGGCATAGAGATGACCTTGAAAACAAATTACCTGCCGCTAATTGAAAAGACCATGCAAGATCTCATCAAGGCCTGCTCAGATACGGTGGCGTCTTGCCACGCAGAACTTTTGAAATTGGGCGGATGGATTTGCGAGGCCCTTAATGACAACGGGAAACTCCTCATCTTCGGCAATGGAGGAAGCGCTGCTGACTCACAGCACATAGCGGCCGAATTTATAAACAGATTCCGCCTTGAAAGAAGACCGCTTCCAGCCATAGCCCTCACTACCGATACCTCTATACTTACGGCCATATCCAACGACTATGACTTTGATTTGATTTTCTCGAAACAAATCGAAGCGTTGGCGGCATCCAGGGATATTGTGCTGGGAATAAGTACAAGCGGGGACTCCCGTAATGTTTTAACGGCCCTGGATGCCGCTAGGGACAAGGGGGCAAAAACAGCGGTGTTCACAGGGAAAACAGGTGGAGAAGCGGCAAAACACGCAGACCTCGTGCTTTCCGCGGCGTCAACGGATACGCCGCGCATCCAAGAGATCCACATATTTCTAGCCCACATCCTATGTGATATAGTCGAACAAGATATATTTGGCGCAAGATGAGCATTCCCGAACCGATTGACCTTAAGGGCCTCAATACCTATTCACTCTATGAACGGACCAGCAAGGTCACGGTAAACGACTTTGCAAGACCGGTAAGGGCCGGGCTAAGCCTTAGAGATTTTATGGACCTGCTGCCAGATCAACTCGCCGCCAGGGACCTGAGGGCCACTGTCCGCGCCGTCTGCACCGCGGTCGGCATGGCAAGACCCGTAATCCTCGCGATGGGCGCCCATGTCATAAAGGTCGGGCTCAATCCGGTAATAATAGGCCTTATGGAGCGAGGGGTCATATCCTGTATCGCGCTTAATGGAGCCGGCATCGTTCATGACTCCGAGATAGCTATGGCTGGTAAGACGTCGGAGGACGTCACGGCGGTCTTGGGCGAAGGGCGTTTCGGGGCGGCGAAAGAGACGGGGGAGTTTTTAAACACGGCCATTAACAAGGCGGCCGGGGACGGAATTGGACTGGGCCAAGGGGTTGGAGCGGCTCTCCTCGAGGCCGGCTTCCCACACAACGACAAGAGCCTTCTCGCAACCGCCGCCAGACTTGCTATCCCTGTTACAGTTCATGTGGCTATCGGCACGGATATAATACACATACACCCTGACACTGACGGATCATCCATAGGAAAGGCCTCTCATCATGACTTCCGTATATTCTGCGCCATGGTCTCGAGGCTTAACCAAGGCGTGCTTTTACACTTCGGCTCGGCGGTTATACTGCCGGAGGTATTTTTAAAGGCGCTTACGCTCGTCAGAAATCTCGGATATCAAGTAAAGGATTTTACAACAGTGAACTTTGATTTCATTCGTCACTACAGACCCCTGACAAACATAGTCCATAGACCTACTCTTGAAGGCGGCCGCGGGTTTTCCATCACGGGTCATCATGAAATAATGCTGCCCCTGCTCGCGGCGGCTATAATCGACGGTCTTGAAACGAATCAATAGCCAAAATTTCCAAATGGAGGTTGAATATGCCTATATATGAGTTCATATGTTCCGACTGTGGAGGGGAATTCGAGGCGCTGGTAATGGGGGCATCACCTGATATCAAGTGCCCGAAATGCGGCGGCGATAAGGTGCAAAAAAAGATGTCCGTATGCGCGATCAAGGCTGGATATAAATTTATCGGTACGGGCAAAAAGGCCTCCTCTGGCGGCTGCGGCGGCTGCAGCAGTTCAAACTGCGGTTCCTGTGGAGGCTAAAATTGAAGGAGCGGCCAATCTTAAAACTAGGGACAAGGAAAAGTCTTCTAGCCCTTACACAAAGCACCTGGGTAAAAAACCGGCTCGAAATCCTCAGGCCCGGCATCACTATAGAGCTTGTAAAGATAACCACGAGGGGAGATAAGATACTGGATGTCCCCCTTGCGATGATCGGCGGCAAGGGGCTCTTCGTCAAGGAGATCGAAGACGCCCTTTTAAAAAAAGAGATAGATCTTGCGGTACACAGCCTTAAGGATGTTCCGACCGAACTGCCGGAGGGTCTCGAGGTCAGCATCTTCCCTGAAAGAGAAGATGCGCGCGACGCCTTTATCTCAAGGAAAGGGCTGCCTATCGACAGGCTGCCACCCGGCGCAAGGGTGGGCACGAGCAGCCTTAGGAGGATCGCCCAGCTCAAGGCGATGCGGCCCGACCTGGAGGTCGTCTCCCTGAGAGGCAACCTGGACACAAGGCTCAAGAAGCTATATGATAAAAAATTTGACGCCATAATACTGGCGGCGGCAGGCCTTAAAAGGCTCGGCCTTGAAAAAAACGTGACCCACTATATGCAGCAAGGCGTCATGGTCCCGGCGATAGGTCAAGGTGCCCTGGGAATAGAATTTAGAAGCGGCGATACGGAACTTCGCGGCACACTCGGTCTTATCCATCACGAAAATACGGCGACATGCGTAAAGGCCGAACGCGCCTTCCTTGTAAAGCTCGGAGGCGGCTGCCAGGTGCCCATAGGGGCCTTCGCCGAGCTTAAAGGCCCCGACCGGATGATCCTCACCGGCTTGGTGGGGAATGAAACCGGAACAAGGATAATAAAGATGCAAAAAGAGGCCCGTAGAGACCTGGCCGAATGGCTGGGCGGCTCTCTCGGAGAAGAGATGCTCGCAGCCGGCGGCTCTGAAATACTCAAGGAAGTATATGCGAAAGGATAGAAAGATAAACCAGGCAGAGGCAGAAAAGATAAATGGGCCCGGGAAGGTATATCTTGTAGGCGCAGGCCCAGGAGACCCCGGTCTTTTGACATTAAAGGGCAAGGAAATAATAGAAACCTCAGATGTTATAATCTATGACCGGCTTGCGAGCCCCAGGCTCATGGCCTTTGCCAGAAAAGACGCAGAACGCATATATGTAGGAAAACGCACAGGGGCCCACGCCGTCTCGCAAGAGGAAATAAACAGGATTATAGTTGAAAAGGCCTGCGAAGGAAAACTTGTCTGCAGGCTTAAAGGCGGCGACCCATTTATTTTCGGGCGCGGGGCCGAGG
Source organism: Deltaproteobacteria bacterium (assembly GCA_021787835.1). Classification (GTDB taxonomy): domain Bacteria; phylum Desulfobacterota; class Dissulfuribacteria; order Dissulfuribacterales; family Sh68; genus JAJYLJ01. The sequence goes on from JAJYLJ010000005.1 coordinate 14,726, forward strand.
AGGCGCAGGCTCTTGTCAGCGCCGGGATACCTTTTGAGATAGTCCCTGGCGTGACCTCCGCCATAGCCGTTCCAGCCTATGCCGGCATACCCTTGACCCACAGGTCCCACACCGCATCAGTAGCCTTCATAACCGGACATCGCAAATTCGACGCCGAGGAAGCTGATGTAGACTGGGAAGGACTTGCCAAAGGTGTCGGCACCCTCGTCTTTCTCATGGGCATGAAAAACCTGCCCAACATAGTCAAGGAACTAATAAAATATGGACGCCCTGCCAACACGCCAGCAGCCGTCATAAACTGGGGGACCACGCCATTTCACAAGTCTGTCGTAGGGACCCTTGAAGACATCGCCCAGAAAGTGAATGACGCCGGCATAAAACCACCCTCCATAATAGTTGTGGGCACCGTGGTAGGTCTTAAAGACGAGATAGACTGGTTTGAAACCAGACCACTTTTAGGAAAAAGGGCGCTTATAACACGTACCAGAAGCCAGGCAAGCAGCCTTGCCAATTTATTGGAAAAAAAGGGGGCTTACCCGATAGAGCTTCCGACCATAGCAACCGTAGCACCCGAAGATCAAAGCGGTCTTGACGGCGCCCTATCGCGGCTTTCATCCTTTGACTGGGTGGTCTTCAGCAGTGAAAATGCGGTCCGCTTTTTCTTTGACCGGCTCCTTGCACTGGGATTTGATCTCAGGGCCTTATCCAACATCAAGATCGCGGCCATGGGGGCCGCGACTGCCGAAAACATCGCGTCGTTCAATCTAAAAACTGACCTGATCCCTGAAAATTTCAAAGCCGAGGACCTTGTGGACGCCTTCAGAAAATTGGGTCTAAAAGAAGGCGCAAAGGTATTCATACCAAGGGCGGAAAAGGCAAGAGACGTCCTCCCAGAAGGGCTTAGAGGGCTTGGCGCAAAGGTGGAGACCGCGGCCGCCTACAGAACCATTGCCCCGACACCAGAACCTGGCGTATTGGAAGAATTGAGAGACGGCGGGGCCGATATCATCACATTCACAAGCTCATCCACAGTCAAAAATTTCTTCGCCGTCATACCAAAGGAATTAAAGGAACAACTGGTCAAAAAGGCCGCCATCGCCTGCATCGGGCCCATCACGGCAAAAACCGCCAGCGATCTTGGACTCAAAGTTGACATAGAGCCAGATAAATCCACCATGGCCGGGCTCGTTGAGGCCATCGAGGCCTATTTTGCGAAAAGCCGCACCCAAGCCAACGATTGACGCCTCGCTTCTTAAGCCGAGGTTTGAAGACCTTTACGGCAGATTCAACAGAAAAGACCTGGTCCACCCTGACCCGCTTGAATTTCTATATAACTACCCTCATCTGATGGACAGGGAGATCGTGGGTTTGATAGCCTCATCGCTCGCATACGGAAGGGTGGCACAGATACTAAAAAGTGTCTCCGTCATACTGGGCCGGATGCCCGAGCCCGCAAGATTTCTCTCCAGGGCTGGCTGGCAGGAGATAAAAGACACATTCGATGGATTCAGACACCGTTTTACAAGCGGGCAAGAAATCGCAATGCTCCTCTTTGGCGCGAAAAGAACGATAGAGACCCATAGCTGTCTGGAAAGATACCTTGTTTCATGTCTTGACAAGACGGATGGTGATATGGTCAAGGCCCTTTCCAGATTCACGAAAGGCATCTGGGGCGTCTCTGGCGTAAAATCAATGTCTCTTCTTCCGGACCCGGCCTTGGGAAGCGCATGCAAGAGGCTTTTCCTTTACTTGAGGTGGATGGTCCGCCGCGATCAGGTTGACCCAGGGGGTTGGACAGGCATTCGCCCATCTGATCTAGTGATACCCCTTGATACACACATGTTCAGACTCTCCCGGGGCATCGGTTTCACAGATAGACGGCAGGCCGATCTCAAGGCCGCGCTGGAGATCACAAAACGCTTTCGTGAACTAGAGCCATGCGACCCTGTCAAATACGACTTTGCGCTCACACGCTTCGGCATAAGGCCTGAAATGGATTACAATACCTTGATCGGCCATCTTGCAAGACGCTGAGGCAACCACCTGAAAACTAAAAAACACCCTTTATCGGGACCAACTCTATGTCTCCCCATGCCCCGAGCCTCGCACCCTTGATTATAATGCCTCCCATTACGCCGTTTATCCTACCCATGACCTCAAGACCTGCATTTATGTCGTTTTCGGTCTTCACGATATTGCCAACGGCCGTTGCAGCCGCGTCGGCAAGGGCGGTGGATTTGGATACGACCGTCACCGCGTCGGCCTTTCCGAAGCTCTTCGAGTGTCCGACAGTGCCAGACGAAGTACAGACCCCGACCGGAGTCTTTTCAGGACTAATTGCAAGGCCGACCTTTCCGCTAAGAGGTGATTTGCCGGCCCATATGGCCGATATAAGGGGTTCTTTGTCTATCGAAATAAATATGTCTCCTCCATTCTCGACTATGACTTCATCAGGCGCCAGGGATAAACACCTCATGCCTACATATTCGGCCACCGCCCCTGCGACCGCAGCCATCGGGCCGACGGCGGCGGCAAGACCTGCCTCGATCATGTCTCTTATGATAGGCGGGGCAAGCGGATCAGGAGGAAGCGACGCGTAGCTCTTTAAAAAATACGGGCGCATGGCCCCATATTCTTCGATGGCCAGCCTAGCCTCGATCACCCATTCCGAAACCTTAACGCAAAGGTCCTTCCCTGTCTGGACATGAAGGTCGGTCTCCTTATGGCGGACCTCAAAAGAGACGAGCCCCTTTCTCGCCATAAAGGCTCGATAGGTGCGCCTTTCGCCCACTACTTAACACCAAGCGCCGGCCAGACCGGACAATTCTGCATTGAGCGGTCTTGAAAGAAGGTCCCTTACTGCATCCGCCGGATTCTTGCCCTTGTATATTACGTCATGAACCTGGGCCGTGATGGGTGTCTCGACCCTATATTTTCTGGCCATGTTATAGGCGGAGCGCGAAGACCTTACGCCTTCGGCTACCATTTTCATACCGCCAAGAACGGCATCTATAGGGATGCCGCGGCCCAATTTAAGGCCTACCTGGCGGTTCCTGCTAAGGTCTCCGGTACAGGTAAGCACCAGGTCTCCAAGACCGGCGAGACCTGAAAATGTCAGAGGATTGGCCCCAAGACGCACCCCTAGGCGGCTCATCTCTGCAAGCCCGCGCGTTATAAGGGCGGCCCTCGTATTCGCTCCGAAGCCCATGCCGTCTGATATCCCCACCGCAATGGCCATCACGTTTTTAAGCGCGCCTCCAAGCTCAACACCGATAACATCTTGGCTTGTATAGACCCTGAATGTCTCGGTGGAAAAAAGCGCCTGGATATCCTTGCAAAGCTGACTGTCGCGGCCGGCAAGCGTTATGGCCGTAGGGACCGATGCGGCCACTTCCTCCGCGAAACTGGGCCCGGAAAGCACGGCCAGCCTCCGGCCAAGTGACGGCGGGAGTATCTCTTCAAGCACGCCGGTCATCGTAAGAAACGTCTCGTTCTCTATGCCTTTTGTGGCTGACACCACCGCCCTTGGATTCCGCGATAGACAAAAGGTCTCAAGGACGTCCGAAACGGCGCTTGCAACACCTCTTAGACCATGCGAAGGCACGGCAAACAGCAGCACGTCCTTATTGCTTAAGGCCTCCGAAAGATCTGATTGAATAGATAATATATCCGGGAATACGACACCTGGAAGATAGACTGGATTCTCCCTGAGCCTTGCCATTTCCTTGGCAAAGGCCTGGCTCCTCGCCCACAGGACCACATCGAGCCCTTTCCTGGCAAAAAGTATGGCAAGGCATGTCCCCCAGCTGCCCGCTCCTATCACCGCTATCCGGCTCATCCCTCCTCCTGCTCGGCGAGCTTCGCCACGGCAGCCAGCCTGTCACCTTCCTCGATATGAATAAGGTGCACGCCCTGGGTTGAGCGCCCTATGGTCCGGACATCGGTCGTCCTAATGCGTATCATGTTGCCGCTCGTCCCCACGAGCATGAGCTCGTCCCTATCATCCACAAGAAATACGCCTACAACACTACCGACCTTCTCGGTGGTCTTTATGTTTATTATGCCCTTGCCGCCCCTTGACTGTATCCTGTATTCATCAATGCCGGTGCGCTTTCCATAACCCCTTTCCGTGACAGTAAGAAGCGTGCCCTGGTCCTTGTCTATAACCACCATGTCAACCACTTGATCGTCAGCCTTGAGGTCTATCCCTTTTACTCCGGCGGCTGTGCGGCCCATAGTGCGCACGTCGCTTTCCGGAAATCTTATGCAAAACCCGTCCTTTGTGCCAAGGAATATAAACGTCTTGCCATCTGTCATATCCGCTGCGATCAACTCATCGCCTTCATTAACCATGGCCGCTATAATACCCGTAGGCCTTGGCCTCGAAAACGCATCGAGCGCGGTCTTTTTTATCACACCTTTTTTTGTCGCCATCACCACAAAACGCTCTGGCTCGAAGGTCCTTACCGGTATTACCGCGGCGATGCGTTCATTTTGTTCCTGGTTCATGGGCAATAGGTTGACAAGGGCCTTTCCGCGGCTTGTCCGCGACGCCTCTGGTATCTCGTGGACCTTGATCCAGTACATACGGCCCAGATTGCTGAAGCAAAGGAAATAGTCATGGGTCGATGCGACAAACAGGCGTTCCACAAAGTCATCCTGTTTCGAGGGCAGCCCGGCGACACCCTTGCCGCCACGTTTCTGGCTGCGATAGAGGCTTACAGGGTTCCGCTTTATATAGCCTCCGTGGGACAGGGTCACAACCATGTCCTCCTCGACTATCAGATCCTCGATACTGATCCCTTCAGGGTCTCCGATCAGCTCAGTCCTCCTGGCGTCTCCGTACTCGGCCTTCAGGGCCGTCAATTCTTCCTTTACTATGTCCAGGACCATCGAGTCGTTCGCAAGGATATTTTTATACAGCTCTATATCTTTCAAAAGTTGTGCGTATTCCTCCATGATCTTGTCACGCTCAAGGCCGGTCAAACGCTGCAATCTCATGTCCAGTATGGCCTGGGCCTGAATTGATGAGAGATTGAAGCGTTCAACAAGACCTGTCTTGGCCTCTTGGGGGGTCTTCGACGAACGTATCAAGGCCACTACGTCATCCAGGTTTTCAAGGGCCATTTTGAGCCCTTCCAATATATGGAGCCTGTCCTGGGCCTTCTTGAGCTCAAACGTGGTGCGTCTTATAATAACGGTCTTCCTGTGCTGTAAAAAATGGGCCAAAAGCTCTTTAAGGCTCAAAAGTTCAGGGCGGCCATTTACAATAGCTATCAATATGACGCCGAAGGTGCTCTCCATCGGCGTATTTTTGTAGAGCTGGTTAAGGATGACCTGCGCTATCCCATCTTTTTTGAGCTCTACGACAATCCTCATCCCCTCCCTGTCTGATTCATCCCTGACGTCGCTGATGCCCTCTATCTTTTTTTGACGCCCAAGATCTGCTATCTTCTCAACCAGCCTTGCCTTGTTCAACTGATAAGGTATCTGGGTTATCACAATCTGCTCACGTCCGCCTTTTGCTATCTGTTCAATGAAGGCCCTGGCGCGCATCTTTATGATGCCGCGGCCCGTCTCGTATGCCGACTTTATTCCTCCCTTGCCGCAGATAAAACCGGCTGTCGGAAAGTCAGGGCCCGGGACATACTCGATGAGTTCAGAGACGGTTATATTTGGGTTCTCTATCAGAGCTATCATGGCATCGACCACCTCACCAAGATTGTGGGGCGGGATGTTTGTCGCCATGCCGACAGCGATACCGGACGCGCCGTTGACGAGCAGATTCGGCACCTTTGAGGGAAGCACAACCGGCTCTTCCATGGAATCATCATAGTTGGGCGCAAAATCAACAGTTTCCTTGTCCAGATCCGCTATAATCTCGTGGGCGATCTTGGCGAACCGCACCTCGGTGTAACGCATGGCCGCAGGGGCATCACCGTCGATGGAGCCAAAATTGCCCTGCCCGTCTATCAACGGATAGCGCATGGCAAAATCCTGTGCCATGCGGACTATCGTGTCATATACGGCCACATCGCCGTGCGGATGATATTTACCTATGACATCGCCTACAATACGCGCCGACTTCTTGTGGGGCTTATTATAGTCGTTGTTGAGTTCATTCATGGCATAGAGTATGCGTCTATGGACCGGCTTGAGCCCATCTCTGACGTCAGGCAAGGCGCGGCCTATGATTACGCTCATCGCATAATCAAGATAGGACTTCTTCAGCTCATCTACTATGTCACGATTTTTTTCCGGCTCGGAAAATAATTTCCCCTGCTCTTGCATGTATTCAAACCCCCAAAGGCATATTCAATTTCTGCATTAAAAATATTAAAAATAATAAATGACTAAAAAGATAGGCGGGCTATTGAAAATTAACTGGATATATAAAACAACTACCTGTCGACCAAGGCTTAACTTATATCGGCCCCCGTAGTAGTCATGGTGAGCTTGCAGTGTTTCACGCCCTTCAGGGCCTTTAACTTATCGGCAAGACCTTGAAGGGAGTCGGCCTCACCCATTACGATGGCCACTTCAAGGCAATTGTTGTGGTCCAAATGGACATGCTGGGAGACTATTACATGCCCTGGGAAATCATGCTGTATGTCAATAATGGAATTCACAAGCTCACGTTTGTGATGATCGTAAACATACGTAATAGTTCCGACTACCTCCCTGCCCTGCGCCTCCCTCTCCCAATCCTGCTCTATAAGCTTTTCCCGGATAAGGTCGCGGATTGCCTCGGACCTGTTGCTGTACTGACGGTTTCTTATGTATTCATCAAAATTTTTAATAAGATCGGATGGGATGGAGACACCAAATCTTATAATTGATCCACGCCTGGTCAGATTACCCATAGTTCACCATGAAAATTATTAAAATATTAAACACCAACCCGCCAGATTGTCAATTAAGTCAAAATGATTAATCTTGCTATCTTGTTGAATTCTAAAGATAAAATAAAAAGCCCCCCTCCGGGGGGGCTTTTATAACTAAACATCAAGAACAAATTACATGTTAACGATTTTAGGCCTAATCAAAATGACAAGCTCTCTTTTATATATTGTGTTCTGCGTGTTCTTAAAAACTTTCCCCAGATATGGGATGTCCCCAAGGATAGGGACCTTGGTCTCATTTTTCGTCTTTGATTCGTCGATCAGGCCTCCAACCACGAGTATCTGGCCGTCCTTCACCCTGGCCATAGTGGTAAGCTCTCTTAAAAAAACCCTGGGCAGCCCGACTTCCGCAAAGCCGCTCTGCGCACTACCAATAGTTACATAATCGATTGGATCTTTTACAAGCTGGGAAGTCACCGGCGTCAAGTGGAGGACCACTTCATCATCTGAGGAGATATTGGCCATGACGCCCATGCCAAGACCATTTAGAATATCCCCCGTTTCCGTGGTATAGGTGATGGTGTTAGTGCCAGCACCGGTAGAAGTCGTGGAAGTCACCTTGCTTAGATATTTGATATTGGTCCCTACCGTCATCATTGCCGCCTGGCCGTTTAACAGGCTTATCTTCGGATCGGAGAGGACCTTTACATTTCCATATTCGCCTATGGCGTTGACAAGAAATTTCAATGGATTATTGGCGGGATCGGACTGGTATAATCCAACCTGGCTTATAAATTTGGCGCCTTGTTTCGGCACAATGAGACCGTTATTGCCGAATGTTAATTGGAACTGAAACGGTGAATTCTTGAGCACACCCGACCAGTCTATGCCCTGCTGTGTATTTTTGTTAAGGGTTATCTCAAGTATCTTGGCCTCGATGATGACCTGGCGCGAAAGCTCCCTCTTTAAGGTATCCAAATAGTTTCCAACTTTTTTAAGCACAGAGCGCGGGGCCGTCACTGTTATGCTGCCCAAAGATTTATCTATGGTGAAATATGACTTGTTTATTGTTGGCTTTCCTGCGCCATTGCCTTGCTGAACCGCTGCCTGTGTATTGCCTTGTTGCTGGTTGCCTTGCTGGGCGCCAGCCTGTGTATTGCCTTGTTGCTGGTTGCCTTGCTGAGCCGCTGCCTGTGTATTGCCTTGTTGCTGGTTGCCTTGCTGGGCGCCGCCTTGCTGAGTTTTTGACAACCCTAATATCTTATTGAGATTTTCCTGTATTGATCCCCACAAATCTATATTATCATCAGTGTGTTTCACTGAGATTATGCCCTTCATATTATTTTCTTGCTGGCCTGTTGTTGAATTCCCATAACCGCTCGTTCCCTGCGAAAAATTGGAGCCTCCTATCATATTGCCGCCGATGGATGTATTGTATGCTGCGGTAACAAACGGCAGCGACAGATAAAATTTCTGTGTATCTCTATATTTTACTATTATAGTGTTGTCCTTGAACTCAAAAAAATAATCCTTCTGCCTCAAGATGTTGGAAAGGGCCTGCCAAAAGTTGTCATCCGCCCTGGCGGAAACACCGACAAGCGCATCCTGATTGACATCGCTCGCCCAGCTAACGCTCATGTCCTTTTTTTCCGCAAGAAAATTTATAATGTCGCTCAATTTCTGGCGTCCGGTTTTTGTCGTGTCAATATCGTACCCAAGAGGCATATCAGGCAGCCTTGCAGGGCCTGTCTTCACAGATACGTCTTGAATGGAATATGAAGGCTTCCAATCCACGCCGGGACGGGGGTCTCCGCCCTCATGTCGCGCAGCATGAGGTGAAGCGTCTTTGATTGCGCCGGATAACGCCGCGGCGTCTTCCTTGGCCTGAAGCTTATCAGCCTGCTGGGCCTCAGGCGCCTTGGTTGCACAACCATCAATAGACAAAAGAAAGAAAAACAGGACAACCAGGCAGCAAAAACGTGCGCATCCGACCCTGTTCAAGAGAATGGATTTATTTTCTATAAAACCTATTTTATACATCTCCGCCCCTCCAAAAAATCAATTGGATCCGCCGCGTTGCGCCGCAAGCTGCCCCAGCCTCGACTTGGCGAATTGTGATATGTCGGCCGGGACCTCTCCCCCCGCATTTATTATGGCCCTGTATTCAGAGACGGCCTCCGTGACATTATTCAGGCCTTCATATACCCTGCCTTTTAACATCATCAATTCAGGAGACACTATATAATTGTTTTCAATCCTGTTGATGGTGCGAAGCGCATCCCTATACCATCCATGATCAAAACAGAATACCGCATAGTTATAAAGGGCCTGCCGTGACGCCTTGTCCGAGCTTATCGCCTTCTCGAAATAAACCCTTGCCTCGTTAGTCTTTCCCATTCTGGCAAGGGCTATAGCGGCGAAGGTGGCGGCCTCAACGTCTTGCGGGGCTATTCGGAGGGCCATTTTGGCATAATTAAGGCCGGTCAGCTCGTCCCCCTCGCGCCCAAGGGCTATTGAGGCCACTTTTTTACTAAGGCTTACGTTTTCAGGCCAGTCAGAGGCAGCGCTTTTATACAATTCAAAGGCCTGATTCATATTCCCCTGTCTTTCAGCGGCCTCGGCCTCTTTGACCATATCCTCCGCCTTTGCAATCTGTTCCGCAGGGGTCTGATACCGCTGGCTTGATTCCGCCGCAAATCTATTAAAGACCCGGGACTTAACCGCAAGCTCCAGACTTGAGCTGTCAGTGCGGGCCCAGGTTATACTCTTGGTGTCGGGATATATCATAATAGTGTTATCCCGTTCTATACTATCCAGTCCGTTGAGGTTCTTTATCACCTCAAGCACGAACGTCCACGGGACATCCTGAAGTGCGAGGGTGATCGTCCCCTTGACGCCCTCATCAACAACTATGTTTTTGCCGCTCACCTGCCCAAGCAACCTAAAGACATTATGAAGATCGGTTTTATAGAAATCAACGCTTATCCTTGCCGCCTTGTTGCCATCCCGCACTAAAGACGGCATTAGGGCATGTCTTTCTTTCCCATCGCCAAACGCTTGCGGCGCGGCGGAAGCCGCACCCTTGACAGCATTAATGTTGTATCCTGGGTTCTTGGGGGCCGGAGCGCGGCTCTCAAGCTCATTGAGCCATGATTTTACATCGCCGCCGCCCTGTCCTCCTTGCAATTCAGCACAAAAACCAGGGGCGTTCAACCATGGATGAATATTCAAAATTAAGGATATTAAAACCGACAAACCTAAAAAAAACGATGTCATTTTGCGGCCAAACATCATTGCTCCTCCGGATGTAATACCAGAATCCTCTCTCTTGTCATATGGCGGCCCCAGGCATTCTCTGTCTCCTCTTCAACTATCACCTTATCTGGAAGGATGTCTTTTACACTGCCTTTATTATAGCCGATCTTTACACCTTTATTTATAAGGTATCCCATGCCTGACGCATCCTGGACCATCGCGATTCTCTTGCCGCCCGATTCCGTAATCACCGCAACCAGTCTCAATTGCCCTAAATCCATGCACTCCAGTGGCGTCGCACAGGTCTCCGGACGCCCGCCCGAAAGAGGCGTCTTAAGAAACGGGCGGAAAGGATCGGGCCTTCCTGAAGGATTGTAATTCGATGGAATGGGCGCAAATAGCTGATCGCACCTCTTCTTGAGATTCTTTAATTCAGCGGATTCGTTCACAGACTTGGGCAATTTGGGGGTAGTGGCGACAATGGGAGCCTTGCTCTCGCAACCAGCCATAAAACAGACACAAGCCCCCAAAAAAAATAAATACTTTTTAATTAATCTGATATGAGAGCGTGTTTTACGCATGGCTATTTCTTTCCATTCTTTTCCTTGCTGGATAGGGCCTTTTGCTCCTTGCCGCTCAAAAAACGGAAGGTAGCCGCCTGACACTTCACATCAACGAGCCAGGAAGAGCCTGCATCGGCGGCGCCCTTCTTATTATTTTTGTCCGCCCCAGGGACCGTCTGGCCCTTCAGGCTCCAAACCTCCCTGCTCTGTCTCGGATTACCCATAGTTACCTCTCTTATCTGCACGATCCGAGTCATATGGCTGACCTTGTCAAAAAAATCCATGACGTTATAAAATGACCCGGTGAACTCCATGGTCACCGGTATGACCGCATAAAATTTTTCAAGCGTCTCCCCTTGCGGACTGAAGAGATTGAACTCAAGCCGCGCTTCATTGCCTATGGTGGATATTTCATTTAAAACAGATGGGATGTCCTTGCTCTCTGGCAAAAGCCTTAAGGCCTCGGCCAATATCCCCTCCATGTCATGTAACTCCTGTTCAAGTTGAGGAATCTTGGCTTGTTGGGTCTTGAGTCTTCCAACCTCATCCTTTAATTTTGGGATGTCCTGTGACAATCTAGCCATTTCCTCTATGTTGCCGGAAAGAGAAAAAAACCAGAAAAGGGCTATAGGGACAACCCATGATCCGATCAGTATGGCCGCCTTTTGCCATGTCTTAAGACCATATGCCATCTGTAAAAGGCCAGGCGGCATTTCCAGCTTCATCTTACTTAGCCCCACTTTTGTTTCCTTTTGCCAGATTTTTCTGGGCCTGCTGGTCCTTTTTCGATGCGTCCTCAGCCGTCTTGACCAATAACTGGACCTCGAAATCCATAAGATTTTGGCCCTGGTAAGGCTTGCGCTTTGTACTTGTCAGATTCACCGAATGAAAAATAGGCACGGTTTCAAGACGGCGCATGAAAAGCGCTACGGTCTGATTGTCAAGGGCCACGCCATTTAATTTCAATCCCTGATCCTTAAAAACGATGCCTGTCAGCCAGAGCCTGTCCGCCGGGACAGAACCTGCAATCTGATCGAATATACGCACCGCAATAGCCCTGTCTTTCTGCAGGGCCTCTATTGCGACAAATTTTTCCTTGATGGCCTTCCGTCTTGCTTCGATGTCGCTCAAGGTCTTGCCTACATAGGAGAGCTTGGCCTTATCCGCCTCCAAGGCATTAAACGCCTGTCTCTGGGAAGAAAGAATATTCTGCACGGTTATCCACAACCCGCCCAGTATGGTCAAGAGCAATATAAAGGAAAGAAAGAAGACAGATAAATACTGCCTTGCGGTCTCTCGTTTTTGCCACTCCCTGACAGGTAAAAGATTGATCCTGATCATCGGCTAAGCGCTCCTCAACGCAAGACCGAAAGAAATGGCCATCTGTGGAGCGATGGAAAAAATATATTCAGGATCTATCGCCTTATCAAAAACCACATCTTTGAACGGATTGAATATGAATGCGTCAAGGCCTGTCTCATCCGAAAACTTTTTTTCTATACCTTTTATAAGAGATGAACCTCCACTCAAAAAGATGCGCTCCGGCCAGTCATATTCGGCTGAGTTGGCCTGATGAAATTCCATGATCTTTTTTATCTCAACGCCCCATTGGCTGCATATTTCATTGACAACGCCAGAGACCTTGCCCATCACTCCCATGTCCTTCGAGCCTGATATTTTGATCTTTTCTGCCTCCTCAAATTTTAATCCGGTGGCATCCTTTATGGCCTCGGTAAGCTGTGAGCCTCCCATTACAATATCCTTGGCCAAAAGCGGCGCGCCGTTTCTTATTATGTTCAGGTTCGTCTTATTTGCGCCTATGTCAACCAGGCAAACAGGCTTGTCCGTGACGCCTTTGGCCCTTTCAAAGGCGTTGCCCAATGCGAAGGCGTCAATATCAACTATTGACGGCGACAGCCCAGTGTCCTGAAGCAAGGCCGCGTAACCGTCAACTATCTCACGCTTTGCGGCCACGAGAAATATCTCGCTGCCATTCTGTTCGGTTTCAATCGAACCAAGCTTATAAAAATCCAGATAGACATCGGTCAATTCGAATGGTACATAATTTTCCGCCTCTATGTCCAGATTCTCCGCTATATCTTTATCATCGTCATATGGCACCACAATCTTTTTGACAATCACGGAATAACCTGAAATCGACGTGGCGGTGCGTTTTATAGAGGGCTGGAGGTTAGCAAGGAGCGCCATTAAAACCCCTGCCAGGGCCTTGTGATCCGCTATCAGACCATCCTCGACAGCCCCCCTGGGCACAAGCGCGCGGCCCGCCTTTTTAAGGACAACCCCTTTATTGGTTACGGCCAACTCCAAGAGCTTGATGGAATACGAGCCGATATCAATACCGACTACCGCATGCCCGGAGCGCTTAAAACCCTTGAGACTCGATGATAAAGATGACAATTTCATAATCGCTCGACTTTGCGCATCATAACTATCAAAATTATTTTTTTATTATTATTTTATTGTCTTTTATACCTAGTTCGGCAAATATTCTCTAATCTTTAAAAATTTATCCTTTTAAAGACAAAAAGTAAAATATTTTACACAAAAAAATAAAATTATCAGGATATAATTACCGCTACTTACTATCACCATACAGAAAGGGAAATAATTTAACGATGGATTCGAAGTATATACGCAATTTTTGCATCATAGCCCATATCGACCATGGCAAATCCACTCTGGCCGACAGGATACTCGAGATAACCGGGGCCGTATCATCGAGAGAAATGCGAGAGCAATTTCTTGACAAAATGGATCTCGAAAGAGAAAGGGGCATCACGATAAAATCGCAAACCGTGCGGCTTAATTACAAGGCCGATGACGGTCATAATTATTTGTTGAATCTAATAGATACGCCGGGACATGTAGATTTCTCCTATGAGGTCTCAAGGAGTCTTGCCGCATGCGAGGGGGCGCTCGTTGTAGTTGACGCCACGCAAGGGGTCGAGGCGCAGACGCTTGCCAATGTCTATCTCGCGCTTGAAAACAACCTTGAGCTGATCCCCGTCTTGAATAAAATCGACCTGCCCAGCGCCGACCCCAAAAAGGTGGTAAAGGAAATCGAAGACATAATAGGACTCGACTCATCCGAGGCCATACTGGCAAGCGCAAAGACAGGAATCGGCGTCCATGAAGTGCTGGAGGCGATCGTCCGCAAGGTCCCGCCCCCAAAAGGCGACAAGGGTGCCCCTCTGAGGGCGCTGATATTCGACTCATGGTTTGACCCGTATCAAGGCACCGTGGTGCTCATCCGCTTGGTTGACGGCGCCATAAGGCCTGGCACGCGCATCAGGATGATGGCGACAGGGCAGGCATATGAGGTTGAAAAACTCGGCGTATTTAACCCCGGCCTTTCGTATATAGACGAACTTGCTCAAGGGGAAGTGGGCTTTCTTACGGCGGCCATCAAACAGGTGCGCGATACCAAGATAGGCGACACCATTACCAATGACAAGCACCCCGCCGCAATGTCCCTCCCAGGCTTCAAGCCCGTGAAACCAATGGTATTCTGCGGTCTGTACCCGGTGGATTCGGCTGAATACGACCAGCTCAAGGAGGCCGTGGAAAAGCTATGGCTGAATGATCCCGCCTTTTCATACGAACCCGAAAGCTCCTCGGCGCTCGGCTTTGGTTTCAGATGCGGTTTCCTGGGCCTGTTGCACATGGAGATAGTCCAAGAGCGTCTGGAGCGCGAATATAACCTGACCCTTATAAGCACGGCGCCGGCCGTCTCATATGACGTCTATCTTACAAACAACGAGGTTGCGCACATACACAACCCAGCCCAAATGCCAAACGGCGACAGAATAAGCGAGGTAACCGAGCCCTATGTGAAGATGGAAATATATCTTCCCAAAGACTATATCGGACCGGTAATGACTCTTTGTGAAGAAAAGAGGGGCAAACAGGTGGATATGCGCTATTTGACAGAAAACAGGGTCGTCCTTAAATATGAGCTTCCCTTCAACGAAATAGTCCTTGATTTCTATGACCGGCTGAAATCGGCGACCAGGGGCTATGCCTCCATTGACTACGAACCCATAGATTACAGGCCTGCCAAGCTGGTTAAAATGGACATATTGATCAACAAGCAACCTGTGGACGCCCTTTCGGTAATAGTGCATCAGGACAAGGCTTACTATCGCGGCAGGGACATTGTCGAGCGGCTGAGAAAAGAGATACCAAGGCAGCTTTTCGAGGTGGTTATCCAAGCCGCTATCGGCAATAAGGTTATATCGAAAGAGCGCATAGCGCCGCTCAGAAAAGACGTCATAGCCAAGTGTTACGGCGGCGATATAACACGCAAGAGAAAACTCCTTGAAAAACAAAAAGAAGGCAAGAAACGTATGAAACAGGTGGGACAGGTGGAGATACCGCAAGAGGCATTTCTGAGCGTGCTTAAGGTATGAATAAAACAAAAAGGGAGACGGCATGGACGATACCATGGGCATATTGTGGCAATGTCTGATCTTCTGTCTGGGGGCATGTGCGGGCAGCTTCTTGAATGTCTGCATATACCGTCTGCCGCAAGGAAGATCGATAGTAAGACCGGGCTCGGCCTGCATGAACTGCGGCCATAATCTGGCATGGTGGGAAAATATTCCGATCTTGAGCTTTATCTTGTTGAGGGCCAGATGCAGTTCATGCGGCGCCAGGGTGTCCTTTCAATACCCGATAGTAGAAGCACTTACGGGGGTCATGGCGCTGATGCTGTGGCGCAAATTCGGGCTTTCCGCGGAATTTTTCATTTATTTTTATTTTACATCGAATTTAATAATTATAACGTTTATTGATATGGAACATCAAATTATCCCTGATGTGCTATCCATCCAGGGGATGATTTTGGGTATCTTATTTTCTTTCTTAACGGCCCATCCAGGGTGGATCAATTCAATCCTGGGTATGTTGCTGGGCGGAGGGACATTATACCTCGTAGCCTGGGGTTATCAACTTGCCGCAAAAAAGGAGGGGATGGGCGGAGGAGACATAAAACTTTTGGCGATGATAGGTGCCTTTTTGGGCTGGAAGGCCGTGCCGCTGGTCATATTTTTAAGCGCCGGAGTCGGATCGGTAATAGGCCTATCTCTCATCCTGATGCAAAAGGGCACAAGGCATACCGCGGTTCCCTACGGGCCCTTTCTGGCCCTTGCGGCCGTCATCTCGCTTTTATATGGAACGGCGCTCACAAACTGGTATCTCAATCTTATGGCTGGTTAGCTGATATTCAAAAAAATTACGCAACCGGCGAAACAACAGCCTCTTCCTTTATTAAGAAAATAATAAGCAGTCAAATAGACCTTGCCGTCCGCATCAGATATCAAGTCTTTTTAATCTCAACGCATTAGTAATGACCGATACGGAGCTGAAGCTCATGGCGGCCGCTGCGATCATCGGGCTTAGAAGTATTCCAGAAAAAGGATAGAGCGCACCGGCCGCGATCGGCACACCAAGGGAATTATAAATAAAGGCGAAAAATAGATTCTGCCTGATATTGCGCATTGTCGCGCGGCTAAGCCGCCTGGCCTTCACAATACCCATGATGTCCCCCTTCACGAGTGTAACACCGGCGCTTTCCATGGCCACATCGGTCCCCGTGCCCATAGCTATCCCTACATGGGCCTGGGCGAGGGCAGGGGCGTCGTTGATTCCATCGCCCGCCATGGCGACAATCCTGCCTTCATTTTTTAGTCTTTTTACAACCTCATTTTTTTCTCCTGGCAGGACCTCAGCCTCTATCTCATCTATGCCAAGCCTGCGCCCTACGGCCTCCGCTGTAGTGCGGCTGTCTCCTGTAAGCATGATCAGCCTGATCCCGTCCCCTTGAAGCGCCCTTACGGCCTCGGCGCTCGTCTCCTTGGGCGGATCGGCCACGCCAAGAAACCCTGCAAGGCGCCCGTCAACAGACACGAAGACAATGGTCTCACCCTCGGCGCGGCGCGCTTCGGCAGCGCCCGATACGGGCCCTGCGTCCACACCAAGGGCCGTCATCATGTTTTGATTGCCGATCCCTACCCTCTTATTATCAACCCGACCGGTTACACCTTTACCCGGGGCTGCCTCAAAATCAATGGCGGCGGCTGGCTCTATGCCGCGCTCCAAAGCGCCCTTCACAACGGCCTCTGCCAATGGATGCTCGCTGCCGCGCTCGAGCCCTGCGGCGAGCCGCAAGACACCTCCAGAGTCAAAACCATCCGCGGCCTTAACGGTCACAAGCCTTGGCCTGCCTTCTGTCAAGGTCCCCGTCTTGTCGATGACGAGGGTATTAACGCGCTCCATGACCTCAAGGGCCTCTGCGTTCCTTATGAGCACACCGGCCTGGGCCCCGCGCCCTGTCCCGACCATTATGGACATGGGGGTTGCAAGCCCAAGCGCGCAAGGACAGGCAATAATCAAGACGGCCACAGAATTTAAAATGGCGTAAGCCATGCGGGGCTCCGGTCCAAAAACAGCCCATACGATAAAGGCCGCGATAGATGCCATGACAACAGCCGGCACGAAATAGCCCGCTGTCATGTCGGCGACGCGCTGTATGGGCGCGCGGCTTCTCTGCGCCTCACCCACCATCTTTATGATCTGGGCAAGCAGTGTCTCGCCGCCTACCCTCTCAGCCTCTATCAAAAGCGTTCCCGTAGTATTTACGGTCGCCCCAATGACCCTGTCGCCAGGATTCTTCTCAACAGGCATCGATTCCCCTGTCATCATGGACTCGTCCACAAAACTCTTGCCGTCGACAACCCTTGCGTCAACAGGTATCTTCTCCCCAGGCCTCACCCTTAAACGGTCTCCAGGCTTGACCATTTCAAGCGGCACATCCTCTTCAGAGCCATTCTGCCCGACCATCCTCGCGGTCTTTGGAGATAATCCAAGAAGCGCCCTTATCGCTCCGCTGGCGCCCTTGCGCGCCCTGAGCTCCAGCACCTGCCCAAGGAGAACCAAGGTTGTAATTACGCCGGCAGCCTCGAAATATACAGGCACCTGCCCGGTTTCCATCCTGAATGACGGAGGAAAGATACCGGGAAACAGTGTTGCGACAATGCTGTAGCCCCATGTGGTGCCCACTCCAATCCCTATAAGCGTAAACATGTTGAGATTAAGACTCACCATGGATTGTGCAGCCCTGGTCAGAATGGGCCAGCCGCACCATAGCACTACGGGCGCTGAAAGTATAAACTCAAGCCAAGGACCAAGGCCAGGAGGTATAAAGCCGCCAGGCATGGCCCCGCCCATTGATGACATCGAAATAAGAAAAAGAGGCACGGTAAACGCAAGGCTTGCCCAGAAACGCCTGGTCATGCCCCTCAGCTCTGAATCGTCATCTTCATCGAGCGTGAACGTCTCTGGCTCAAGGGCCATGCCGCACTTGGGGCATATACCAGGCCCTATCTGTCTGACCTCGCGGTCCATCGGACAGGTATAAACAGTGCCCGCCGGGACCTCTGCCATCTTTTCCTTTTTGGCGCCAGGCGAGAGGTATTTTTGCGGATTTTGCGCAAACTTGGCCCGGCAGCCTTCACAACAAAAATAATATGTCTTGTCACCATAAACGTGTTTGTATGGAGTTTTGCCGGTATCGACGGTCATGCCGCAGACCGGGTCAACAGCCACTGAGCCCGGGACCTGAGGTCTCTTAAGCTTATGTATTACACAATGCGGGCAGGTATCAATCTTGATATCTTTCAGCTCTTCCATGTCACGCTCTCCGTTTGGGTATTGATTGTAATTTAGATTATAAAACAGATAAGTTTAAAAAATACACCCCCTTCTGAAAGAGGTTGATTCATGCTATTAAAATATAATTTTTCCTTAAATCCACAAAATCTAGAGGAGAAGGGAAAACTGGCATGAAAAAGAAGGTCTTTCTTGGCGTAGTCATCATACTGTTCAGCCAGATTTGCGCGCTGACCGGCCAGGTCCACGCGGCTTCAGCCAAATGGACGTTTATGGTCTATATGGCCGGCCAGAACAACCTTTCCCCTGAAGTTCTGCAAAATGTGCTGGATATGATGAAGGTAGGCTCTGACGCAGACGTAAACATTGTTATACAGGCCGGCCTGGATTCTCTCTATACGCCCCAGGTGCCTGATACCACTGCATACAGGTGCAAGGTGCTTAAAAACGGGCTTGACTGCTCAGCGATGGGGTACGATGCCGACATGTCCGCCACGCAGACCCTCACCGACTTCATCACATGGGCAACGTCGGCCTTCCCCGCCAACAGATACGCATTGGTCCTCTGGGATCACGGCCTTGGCTGGTTGGGCGGCGCAGGAAGGGGCAATGGGTCATGGAGCCGCAGCATCTTTGAAAACGACAACAACAACTCCTTCATGTCTATCAACGGGCTTGATACGGCCCTTCGGCAAGCAGGCGTCTATTTCGACCTTATTGACTTTGACGCATGTCTGATGGGCATGTGGGAGGTTTTGGGAGGGATGTATGGCCAGGCAAGATATGTGACATTTTCAGAGACAAGCGTGCCCGGAAACGGCAACCCGTATAGTCTAATATTGTCTGACCTTATAGAAAACCCCGACATGGACGGAAGACAACTCGGGGCCGCCATCGTTGATGATTACATATCTTACTATAAGACGCCAGGCCAGGACCAGACGAGCGTAACCAAATCGCTCGTCGATACCAGCGCCGTCCCTGCACTGAACACAAGCATCCAAAACTTAGGGGAAACGCTTTACAATAACCTTGACGCCAACCTGAAGGCGCTTACCGATGTAAGCGGTAAGGTTCAGAGTTACCAAGACATGCCAGGAAGCGTTGATCTCGGCGATCTTTGCGACAATCTTGCAATCCTGGGTCAACCGATAGCCCAATATGCAAACCAGGTCAAAGACATTCTGGAAGGACAAGTGGTATTAAAATCAGGTCTGTTTTCATCATCGTATTCCATAGGCAATCTGCTCAACAGCTCGAATGTAGACCGGTCCCACGGACTTGCGATCAATTTCCCGTCTTTGAACGCCCTGTCTCAGGATGAAATCACGCAATATCAGACCTTAGACGTATTTAACCAGGCGCCTCAATGGGCCTCTTTCATAGCGGCATTTATAGAAAAGACCCAGGGCATATCGGCGGCCAAGGTGACGGGCAATTTTATGTTTACCGCTTATTGGCAGACCTTAAACGGAGGGACATCCATGGCCGATCTCGACCTGTATATAATAGAACCTGACGGCGTGTTCGCCCCATGGATGGGCTCGACTACTCCCAACGGGTTCTTCTCACCCGACTCATCGGTCAGCGGCAAAAGCTTTGAATCATATACGGCGCTTCCCAAGGTTACATCCGGTCTGTACATTCCGGCGATAAATTTCTATAGCGGCGGTCCTTCAAACGAACAATCCGTGCTTGCATATTGTCTGTACAATCCAGATATTTCATCATGGAACCCGACAAGCTTCGGACCTCAAAAGATGGGGATCTGGAACCCAGCGCCTAAAATCTGGAACGACAACGTCATACAACTGCTCAGCCAGAACTATTATTCTGACTGGTGGATACCGACCTCGGTGGAGAAAATGCTTTCAAGGATGCCGATAAGATTCAAACGCGCCTTCTGGAATATGATTCAGACACAAAAGAAAGAAAAAATTCAAAAAAGGACATCACAATGGCCCGCTATATACTCTTATCACTACCGGTCTTTATTTTGATGATCTCTTGCTCTCAGACATCCCAGGCCATCCAGGGATCTCATGAACAAGGACAGCAGATGGCCAGAAAGGTGACCATTTCGGACATACTCGGCGATCCGACGCTAAATGGTGAAACGGTAACAGTGCAAGGACGCTACATGGGATGGTCTTCATGCGGCTCGAATACCACAATGCTCACAAGGAGCGATTGGGTCCTGAGGGATGAGACGGGCTGCATCTTTGTAACAGGCGGAACACCGCCAGGCATAAGACCCTATTCGAAACCCGAGATACAGGCGCAACCAGTGACGATCACGGCCAGGGTTGAGTGGATAGGCGGCAAGGTCATTCTTAGATTTATAAAAGGCGAATAGTGCATCGACAATCCTTGCAATCCATATCCAAATACAGATTTTTAAAATAATCATGCCTAGAAGAAAAAGAGGCGGGAAAGGGCCTTGCGATATTTTGGCGGAGGCCACGGTGGAGTCATTGTCGCATGACGGGCGCGGAATAGCCCGGCTGGACGGGAAGACAATATTTATAGACCAGGCGCTCCCTGACGAGATTGTCAAGTTCAAATACACAAAAAGGCGGGCCGGCTTTGATGAGGGCGTCACGGTTGAGGTCACGAATAACCCTTCGCCGGACAGGGCGGAGCCCAAGTGCAGGCATTTCGGGCGCTGCGGCGGGTGCAGTATGCAACATATAAAGCCGGATGTTCAGATAAAAATAAAGGAACAGACACTTCTTGAAAACTTGAAGCACTTTGGCCGCGTTGAGCCTGGCGGACTCCTCCCCCCGCTTATAGGCCCTTCATGGGGCTACAGACGTTCGGCTCGTCTGGGAGTAAGGTATGTAGAAAAAAAAGGAAAAGTATTAGTGGGTTTCAGGGAAAAAAACAGCGGCTTTATAGCCGATATGGATTCCTGTGAGGTGCTTGATCCCGGTATAGGCGGGCTGATACCTGAACTCCGTGAACTTATCTCTGGCCTAAAGGCCTTCAAAAATATTCCACAGATCGAGGCAGCAGCCGGAGACAACGCCACGGCCCTTGTCTTCCGTCATACAACAGGACTTATAGATAAGGACCTGGAGGCGCTCAGGGTTTTTGCCATAAGACACAGGCTCCATATATATCTTCAATCCGGAGGGCCCGATACTGTCCGCATCCTTTGGCCTGAAAATGCCGGAATGTTAAACTACGGCATCCCCGATTTCGATGTCGATATATCCTTTATGCCAGGAGATTTCATCCAGATCAACAAGGCCATAAACCTTTTGATGGTGTCAAGGGCCATAAAGATGCTTGCGCCTGAATCAGGTGATGCGATTCTTGACCTCTTCTGCGGTCTTGGGAATTTCACCCTTCCCATCTCACGGTTAGCCGGCTCTGTCGTTGGTATTGAAGGCAATAGGACCATGACGAAACGCGCAATTGATAACGCAAGAATCAACGGAGTAAACAACGCCGGATTTTATGCCGCTGACTTAAGCGCTAATTTTGACGCAGCGGCATTGGCAAAGGAAAAATTTGACAAGGCGCTGATCGACCCGCCACGCTCGGGCGCCTTAGAGGCCGTCCGTATTCTGCCAAGGCTTGGAGTCAACAGGATTGTCTATATATCCTGCAACCCTGCAACGCTGGCGAGAGACGCCGGAGAACTGGTCAACGACGCCGGATTCCGCCTGGTTTCCGCGGCGGTAATGGATATGTTCCCACATACAACACACACCGAGGCAATGGCCGTATTTGAAAGAGGAGTCTGATAATGGCCATAAGAAAAAACGGCTGGTTGAGGCGGCCTTGCTCGGGAATCTTTTTACATTCCCTTGCAATGTGTCTTCTTTCTGCAATCTTTTACAGCATTTCATGCACGTACACGCTGGCTGCGCAACAAGACGGCAAGGCGTCAGACTGTGTTGTACACATAGGCGGATATCTGGTTGACTCACACAACGACCCAGTGCCCGGCGCCTGGATACAGCCGGTCATTAACGGAAGGCCGTATATGGCGATCGCGGCTCAAAACAGCAAGGAAACCCGGAATATTGAAGGTTTGACCACAACATCGGCCGATGGCGCTTATCAGGTAGCCATTGATATTTCAGGCAAGGCATTAAGGACGGCAAAGATAGGGCTTGATATCCGCAAACCAAATTTTGAAAAAAAACGCATCGTGATACCCGTTGAAAAGATGGCAGCTCTTGACCGTAACCGCTATATAAAAATTGATATCCAGATAAAGCGGATAATAGAGCCGGCCTTCTGGATTGCAACAGGCATCTTTCTGCTGACCTATATATTTATATCCCTTGAACTCCTTCACAGGACGCTGGCTGCCATGCTGGGCGCCTCGCTCATGCTCATTATCACATACACCATCGGCGCGCTTGATCCTCAATATCATATCATATCATATGAACAGGCCATCCGCGCAATAGACATGAATGTGGTCTTTCTGCTCATGGGCATGATGATAATCGTAGGCATACTTAAAAAAACAGGCGTCTTCCAGTGGTGCGCTTACAAGACCTGCCAATTGACAAGGGGTAAAATATTCCTCTCGGCCGTAGCGCTTATGTCGTTAACGGCCACGATCTCGGCGTTTCTTGACAACGTGACAACAATGCTTCTTCTTACGCCAATAGCCATAGAAATAGCGGTCTTAATCGGGCTTGCCCCCATGGCCCTGCTCATCCCCTTGATTTTCGCATCAAACATAGGCGGGACGGCAACACTTATAGGAGATCCTCCGAACATAATGATAGGTTCGTATACAGGCCTCACTTTTATGGATTTCGCAAGGACGCTTACACCAATTGCGGCCATGTGCATGTTGTGTCTGGCAGTCTTTACAAGGCTCTTTTACAGACAGGCTTACAGAGAAACAGCGGCGAAAGACATGAAGTCTGTCATGGCCAGACTCCGCATGGAATACCGCATCAAAGACCGTGCGCTCCTTATTGTAGGCATGGCAATCATGTCTTTAACCATAGGGCTTTTTATGTGTCATGGCCTATTTCATATGGAGGTAAGCATTGCGGCCCTGTTCGGGGCCTCGCTTCTTTTGACATACGCCGTGGTTACAAAACGCGTAAATCTGCTTGATCTGATCCGAAAAGACATTGAGTGGGCAACCCTTCTTTTCTTCATTTTCCTTTTCATTATCGTAGGCGCGGTGCAGGCCACCGGACTGCTCGCCATCATCGCGGATAAAGTTCTCAATCTCTCGCACGGCGGGCTAACGGCTGCGGTCTGTCTTATTCTATGGGTATCGGCCGTCATGAGCGCCATCGTGGACAACATACCGTTCACCGCTACCATGCTTCCGGTCGTGGCCTATCTTACAAAGATCATACCAGGGGCTGAGTCGGGCGTGCTGTGGTGGGCGCTAGCCGTCGGCGCCTGCTTCGGCGGAAACGGCACTCCTATCGGAGCGAGCGCGAATGTAGTCACTATCGGCATAGCAGAGACATTGGGATACCGTGTAAGATTTTTTGACTTTATAAAAGGCGCCCTTACCTATATGATTATAAGTGTTGCCATTGCAAATATATGCCTGGTTCTTTTCTATTAAGTAAGCAGACAATAAAAATAATCAAGCCATGAGAAACAAAGACGTCATAGAACCTCTCACCAAACTCCTCCTGCCAGTGGATGGAAGCGAGCCCTCCTTGCGCGCCGTTTCGTTCGCCGCAAGACTTGCCTTGCTTCTTAATGGCAGGATAGCCAAGGCAACCCTTCTACATGTAATAAGTGGGCATTATCTAAGCAGCCACATGGGCAATGTGGATTTAAGAGCGGAAACAATATTAAAAGACAAAACCGTCAAACAGCTCAAAAAACACTATTTAGAAACCAGCATAAATCCAATAATAGAGAAGGCCAGGGAAATATTTTCACAAACAGCCCCGGATACAACTCTGGACTCCACCGTGTCAGAGGGAGAGACTGCGGATATTATTGCAACTCTGGCGGAAAAAGGCGGCTATTCCACCATCGTAATGGGAAGGCGCGGCATATCCCTGGCGGCGGAGGTCTTGCTTGGCAGCGTAACATTAAAACTTTTGCACATGGACCACATAAAGACAGTCTATATCGCGGGCAATACAGCCCCTGAAGACCTTTCGCCGCAGCCGCTGTTGATACCGCTTGACGGCTCGCCCCATGCCCTCTCGGCTATCCATGAGGCCGCGCTGCTTGCCAATGCCGGCCAGTCAAGAATAATCCTTTTAAATGTCATAAACATAGCTTATTGCGCCGGAAGGATAGGGATGGGCGAAGACCTGGGCCTGGAGGCGGAAAAGGTTATCAATGAAGGCAGAAAACTCCTGATTGAAAAAGGAATAGATTCAAAGAGAATATCGGCATCAATAAGATATGGGAGCCCTGCCGGGGAGATTCTAAGGGTGGCTAAAGAAGGAGGCCCTTGCCTTATCTTGATGGGCAGGCAGGGGAGATCCGCCCTAAAAGATATATTGCTCGGCTCTGTCAGCAACGAAGTCATACACAAGAGCACGGATCATACAATAGGCATGGTAACCCGTTAAGATAGCCAAAACTTTAAAGCCATAAAGATACAAATACGCCAATATAAAACAAACAAGGCATAGTGTTTTAACGGCTGCTCTCACCAGGACAAACGTTATCCATCCGGGAGGAGTGCCATGGTCTGCGGATTCGGCCGGCCGGCGCTCAATAGAGCATTCTTCTAGCTAAGCGGGCCACTGTAAGTCATTCTGTATCCGCCAGGATTACCTGCCTCCAGCCTTTTCTTTTATAGGTGCCGATGTACCAGGCCTGGCTTATTTACCCCCCTGGACCTTAAGTTGCCCTCCGGTGCCCAGCCCGCCCTTGACCTCCTGCGCTTTATAATTGCGCACAGCGCGCACTATATTATTGTAGGAATTGACAAAGGCCGCGACAATGACCTTGCCTTCCGCCGTATTGGCGTAACCGCCGCCGACAGCGCCCAGCCCGCCGCCGAAGAGGGCGCCTAGCCCTCCGAAATCCATACTGCGCGCACTGCCCTCGGCTGCCGCGAGTTGGACACCGGAACGGTTGTCCACCATGGTGAGAAGCGTGCTTGCCTCCTTGAACTTGAGGTTTGCCATGACCGCCCCAATAGCCCCGAAATAGCCGCCCAGACCCCCACCTACGCCACCTGCGTTATTATTCGTAAAGGTGATGGACGGGCTCAAGGAGTAATCGGCCGAGACCATCTGGCCCTTGCCGAAACTGGAACCCTTGCGCAGTTCGCCGGATTCTTGCAAGGCGCGCTCCTGCATCATATTCC
>JAJYLJ010000006.1 GCA_021787835.1 Deltaproteobacteria bacterium
ATGAATTGAAAAAATTTCTAGACAATGCCATTTCAATAATAAAACCTGCAAATCCTCCCGCGCTCATGGGGACGGTATTTATTCCAACCCCAGGACTAGCAAGGACGCTGTATGCAGGCGGCGTGCCGGGCTGCATAATGCCCAGGCGTCTCCTTAAGACGATTGAAAAAGAGGCGAGTGCCCCTGACCACGGCCTTGAGGCAAGACTTGAGCGCGGGGCTAAGCTGATAGCCATTCTAAAAGGGATAGGCTATGACGGAGTCCACTTGAGCGGTCCGCAATTGCAATATGAGCATATAGCGCGGCTCCTGGAAAGATCGAGTGAACTGTCGCCATATTGGGAAAGCCTTATCGGCGAGTTCATATTTCCGGAGGAATGGCGTTACTGGTATTTTAAAAAAGACCCAGTTACAGGGCTGAATCTGACCGAATCTGACGACAGCGCCAGAAGATCAAAATCCAGCATTAAGGAAGCCCTGCCTTTCTGGTTTGGGAATAACATACACAGACTGGCATTTGAACGAGACGGAAGGCTTTTTGGCCCACTTAAACTCTTTGCCGAATACATTGACAAGAGACCAGCACTGCGAGATGGTCTGACCTGTTTTGAACATATAATAAAATCAGCTAGTTACGACTGTAGGGATTGCGGCGACTGCACACTTGAAGAAACGGCCTTCATATGTCCGCAGTCTCAATGTGCAAAATTTCTGTTCAATGGCCCGTGCGGCGGGAGCCTGGACGGCTGGTGTGAAATATGGCCAGAAAAAAAACGCTGCATCTATGTCAGGGGCTATGAGCGCGTTTCAAGGACTAAATCAAGAATTTATAAAAATAATGTCAATATAAAAATAATAGGTCCAAGAAACTGGTCATTATACAAGACTTCGTCATGGCTGAATTTTTACCTCGGAAGAGACCATCAATGCCTCAAAGATATGAGGGATCCAAAACAAAATTATTGACAATTAATCATGTAAGGTGAATTCATCAAATAATACAATGGCGCTTGGGTGCCTCTGGAAAGGCGTCAGCGAACGCTAGTTTGATGTCTTGAAAGAAGCAGCCGCAAGCTAAAAATGTGCCTGAATATAGATGCCCCGAAATAATATTTGGGCGTCTATTAAAAAACAGATTTTTGCAAGCAGGGTGCAATAAGGCACCCATTAAAAAATTTAAGGAATTGCTCTTATGGATAAATTTAAGAAGATTATTCCGTCTAGACGCACAAAAAAAATCGCTTACGCAATAAGAGATATATTGTGCACCGCCGATGAGAGGAAAAAATCAGGCGGAGACCTTATATACCTCAACATAGGGGACCCCATACTCTTTGATTTCGAGACACCGCAACACCTCATAGAGGCCTCTTGCCGGGCGATGAAGAGGGGCTACACAGGCTATTCAGCATCGGAAGGCGTGCCGGAGGCCATTGAGGCCGTAAAGGTTGACGCCAGAAAAAAAGGGATTGAGCCAAACAAGGTACTTGTCACCACAGGTGCAAGCGAGGCCATAGATTTCGCACTTTCAGGCCTTGTGAACGGGGGCGAAAATGTCCTTGTGCCCTCCCCTGGCTATCCTCTTTACAATGCGCTCCTTGCCAGACTCATGGGAGAGCCGCGACCGTACAGCCTCAATGAGGAAAATGGCTGGGAACCGGACATAGACCATATCGAAAGCCAGATAGACAAAAAAACCAAGGCGATAGTGGTCATAAACCCAAATAACCCGACAGGGGCCATTTACAGCGAAAAAACGCTAAGGGCCATTATAGAGATCGCGCGGCGGCACAATCTTGTGATATTAAACGACGAAATCTATGACAAGCTTATATTGAACGGCCAACACCATGTAAGTATCGCAACCCTGGATAAAGACATGCCGATAGTGACCTTCAACGGCCTTTCAAAATCATATCTGGCGCCAGGCTTCCGTGTAGGCTGGGCCATCATAAGCGGCGCGCCGGAATTGGTCAATGACTACACCGAAGCCATGAAAAAACTTGCCAGGGCCAGACTCTGCGCCTCACACCCAAAACAGTTTGCCATACCGGTCGCCCTAAACGGCAACCTGACACATCTGGACGCAACCATCGAGAAGCTGAAAAAACGGCGCGATATCACTGTGGATCGACTCAATTCCATCCGCGGCATATCTTGCCAGAGACCAAACGGGGCCTTCTATGCCTTCCCAAGGCTTGATGTGGATGTAAACGACATGGAGTTTGTAAAAGACCTCATACGCGAAACAGGCGTTGTGGTGGTGCATGGAAGCGGTTTCGGACCAATGCCAAAGACACCGCACTTCCGCCTGGTCTTCCTGCCGCCCGAAAAGATATTAAACGAAGCATACGACCGGATAGAAAAATACATGAAACGGCACTTCTAATGCCCCTAGAGAACCTTTTGCCAAAAAGGAAAAGACCCTATCTCGTGGATATATTCCGCGCTAATTTCCGGGGCAGGGGCTCGCCTCTTGCCCCGGCTTTGGCCCTTGGACAGGGGGAAGAGGAGCTGTCATGGACTCTCTCATCAAATCGGCCATGGACCTTGCGATGGCCGCAAGCCCTTGGGCTGGATCGGGTGCCTTCTTAAAAGAACGCTGATAAAACATGGATGCTATGCCGCCGCCATCCCCATATCGGGGCAACAAATCGACTTCACCATATAGACGCCAGATGATAATACTATCGGTGGTATCTATAAATTTAAGATCGAGCCCGACCCACCCCCTCGAATTCCCCGAGGGGTAAAAAATAGATGCATCGGCGAGCATTATATAGTCAAATCTCCTTGCCAGCCCTAAGTCAATAAGCCTTTTAAGCGATAGGTTTGGATCTGCGGCTACATCCAGTTCTGCAAACAGTTTGGATTGTAAAAATATATCCTCGACAAGCCTTGTCATGGCGGCATACGGCCTCTCCGTCTGATTTAAAGATACCGGACGCATCTGTCCCATGAGCACCCGCGCCGTTGACATGTCGAAATGCCCCGCCGGTTTGAGGTATATGTTTATCTTGGGCTCTTGAAGCCGGGACGTTTCTGCTGAATTAAAGACTGGTCTAGGTGTACATGCAGCCAGACATGACACGCATAACAGCATGGACATAATACAAAAAAATCTAAACAACGTCGCCAGCCGCACGGCTTTCTTTATATTATAAATCCTTTTGCGGGGCATGGCCCTTATTGCCCCGTGCATGCGAAGAGGCCTTTCTCTCATTCCTGTTATACCTTGAGGCCTTTCTGGTCTTTGATCTCTTTTCTATCTTGTGGCCGCTTGATTCCTTTCTTCGGATGGCCTCTTTGTTTTTAACCATCCTTTTTACACTTTTGCCAGGCTTTTTAATGATCTTCAACTTTGCGGCATGGCTCTCCGCTTTTGCATGTACATTATGTACATTATGTACATTATGAACCTTGGTCTTGTTCCTGGTCCGCGCCAATCGGCTGACTGACGGTGATTCATGCTTTTTTGACCTTACAGCCTCAACGTTTTTTACCTTTATTCTGCGCGCCGCCAAATGTCTGACCTTCGATCTCTTCAGAGTGGTCTTCTTGACGATCTTCTTCCTTACTGGATGTCTTTCCTTTTTCTCTCTATAGGGGTGTCTTGGAGGCGGAGGCGACCATGCCGGCAGATAGTCCAATTTAGCCAAAAGCTCGTCCGCCTTGCCATATGGCACTCTGAGCTTGTATGTAGTATCCGGTGTGACATCCCGTCTAAGTTCGGGGTTAAGCTCCACCAGCTCATTATAATAAACTCCAAGCTCTTCAGCTAATGACTTGAGATGAATCTGCTTGTGCAATGTAACTTCCTCGGATGCCAAAGGCTCATCAGGCGTACTGAGATCAAGATTGTATTTTTGAGGATTTTTTATTATTTCAAGCACTGCAAGAAACCTTGGGACAAAGTCAGCGCTTTCTTTGGGCAATTTTTTGTAAAGATCCCAGAAGTTATCAAGATAATTAATCTTTTGCTCTTTTATGGCCTTTAAGACAGTGCCCTCGCCACAATTATAGGCAGCAAGGACCGTTGTCCAATCGCCGAAGATATTATGAAGATCTTTAAGATATGTTATGGCAGCCTGAGTGGATTTTTCCGGGTCCATGCGTTCATCGATCCAGGCATTTCTCTCAAGACCAAACCGGCATCCAGTGGAAGGTATGAGTTGCCAAAGACCAAGGGCGTGCGCCCTGGAAAGCGCCCTGGTATTAAATCCGCTCTCTATCAAAGGCAGCCACGAAAGCTCCTCCGGAAGCCCTGCGTCCTTGAACTCCTTGGCTATGTCCTCGCGGAATCTGCCCGAGCGCTTATAGGCCCTTATAAACCACTTTCTCTGAGGTCCAAGGAGCAGATTGATCTGGCGCTGCACATCTTCATTCAATGTGAGCGGGATGGCGCAATTAG
The DNA here is from genome assembly GCA_021787835.1 of Deltaproteobacteria bacterium. Lineage (GTDB taxonomy): Bacteria > Desulfobacterota > Dissulfuribacteria > Dissulfuribacterales > Sh68 > JAJYLJ01. The sequence goes on from JAJYLJ010000006.1 coordinate 4,411, forward strand.
AACCATTTATTGTCTTGCATCTTGAGGCATGTATCTCCTGCACCAGCCTTGAAATCTTAAGACGCATGTCTTCCTTTTTCTTCCCTATATCGCCGGTATCCGTGTCAATCTTGGCTATCTCCACATAAGCCTTATCCAGGGCATCAAGGGCATCCTGTGAACGGCCAGCCTTCCAATCTTCATCCGCTTCACCATAAAAACACATAGATGAATTGAGGAGATTCTGCGGATCCTCAGCGGCCTTGGGACTAGACGGCTGGTTTTGCCCATGAAGAGGATTCAAATCTTTCTGTAGGCCCTGCGGCTCTTTAGGGGCTTTAACACACATTTTAGGCGGGCTTTCATTATAGGCCTTATAGTCTTTTGCCTTTTCTTGGCTGGATACAGCGCAACCGGATATAAAAAAGCAAAAAAATAAAACAGCCAGTCCTCTTGCAACAATATCCATTAAAACTCCAAGCGACTTTATTTAGGCGTTATGCAGCGTGGGACAGGGAAAATGCTTTACAAGCATTCTAATACAGCGGACGCCAGCGTTTATGTTAACTTAAGGATGTTTTCTGACATAAACCAAAATCCACAAAAATGCAACCCTTGGCCGCAAACCACCCGCCTGTCTTGACCTTTATGAAACGATAACTATAAAATCAAAATAAGAGCCTATCCGTTAAAACAAAAAGCAACCCCTATAAGGAGGACACAAATGGACAAAGGCCAGCATGGGAGACGCGACAGACTGATCCAGGAAAAACGCCACGACACTTACAAAGAATGGGGAAAATGGCCAGAGCCTACTGTGTGCACCAAATGTGGAGCCCTATTTATCGGAGGACGCTGGACATGGAAAGAGGCGCCTTCTGACGCCAATCAGACTGTCTGCCCGGCCTGCCAGCGGATCAAGGATAATTACCCCGCAGGCTATATATACATACGCGGGGATTTCTATAAGGAACACAAGAAAGAGATAATAAATCTGTTTAAAAACGAGGAAAAGATAGAAAAGGCCGAGCACCCCATGGAGAGGATAATGGCCACAACCGACGAACAAGAGCAGACCATCGTGACCACCACGGGCATACACATGGCCAGACGCCTCGGAACCGCCTTGACAAACGCCTATCAGGGGGAACTCACATTCCAGTATGGAGATGGAGAAAAGACTATCCAGGTGCGGTGGAAACGCTAAAACAAGGCCCTGGGGCGGACGCCGCATCTCTTCAAAGCGCCGCCCTGCCTTTTCATCCAACGATATATGGAGCGAAGACTGAGGAACGCTAAAAAAGGTGAAAATGCACCCCAATGGCCGCACATGGCACGGTTTTCAGGCGGCCTTATACATTGCGATTCGGATTATCCAGCAATTTCATGTCGCGTAACCTCCGCCACAGCGTGGTCCTTGAAATGCCGAGTATCCTGGCTGTCTCGCTCTGGTTATAGCCCGTCCTTTGATATACGCTTAAAATATGGTCCTGCTCAAGGTGCCTGAGACTAAAACCCTCGGCCCTGAAATCACACGCATCCTCGCTGACGCAGGCAATGTCAGGGGGAAGATCATTGGCCCCAAGTATCCCGTCTCGGTTGAGGACAACCGCCCTTTCAATAATGTTCTCAAGCTCTCTGACATTACCAGGGAAAGGATAGACATCGAGCGGCGCAAGAAACTCCTGCGTGATCCGCGTTATATCCTTGCCGAATTTTTGCACGGCCTTTTCTACGAAATGGTTTACCAGCGGCTGTATGTCCTCACGGCGGTCCCTTAGCGGCGGTATCTCCATCATTACGACCTTGAGCCGGTAAAAAAGATCCTTTCTGAAATCACCCCCCTCTATCATTTTTGTTATGTCTCTATTGGTCGCAGCGATAAAACGGACATCAAGATTTATGTGGCGCACTCCGCCGACCCTGAGAAATACACGCTCCTGGAGCACTCTGAGGAGTTTCACCTGCATTGAAAGCGGCATCTCCCCGACCTCATCCAGAAACACCGTCCCCTTATTGGCGGTCTCAAGGAGACCCAATTTTGTTGTAACGGCGCCTGTAAAGGCCTCCTTTTCGTGGCCAAACAACTCATTGGCCACCAGGTCTTCGGAAAACGCCCCGCAATTAAAAGACACAAAGGGGTATTCGGCCCTAAGACTGTTGATGTGAATGGCCTTTGCGACCAGCTCCTTGCCCGTGCCGCTCTCCCCCTGGATAAAGACATTACAATCCACGCCGGCTACCTGGGCTATGGTCTTGAATATCTGACGCATGGACGGAGAGGCGCCTATTATATCCCCATAACCGCCGCTTTTGCGCAACTGCCTGTCAAGCCTGCCTCTGCGCGTTTTCTCGCGTGCGTTTTCAAGCGCATCCCTTACAACCACCCTCAGGTTCTCAAGATGCAGGGGTTTGGCAAGATAATGAAACGCCCCTTTTTTGGTTGCCTCAACCGCCTGATCAATGGAGGCATATCCTGTTATTATTATGATGGCAGCTTCCGGGTCCAGCGCCTTGATCTGCCTCATAAGCTCTACGCCATCGGCATCTTTCAGCCTCACATCCACGATTACGGCGCGCGGCTTGATGACGGACATGGCGTCTAAGGCGTCTTTCGCCGAAACAAACCCCCTGACCAGATAGCCGTCCTTTTTAAGGGCCTGGACCAGACGCTGAACCGTAATAGGTTCATCATCTATTATAAAGATATCAATATGTTCGCAGGTAGATTCATTCATGCCTATCTAACTCATACCAAAGCGGAAGCTCGACCCTAAACGTGGTCCCGCCCCCTGGTCCGCTGCTGACCGAAATGTCACCCTTATGTTCTTTTATTATACCATAGCTGACAGACAGGCCGAGGCCAGTGCCGTCGGACTTTGTAGTAAAAAACGGCTCAAATATGTGCTCCCTGACCTCTGGCGGTATGCCAGGGCCTGTATCCGATATTTCCACTACGGCCCTATCCTCCCCTGCACGCAAAAAGACCTTGAGACCCAATGCGCCACTACCATCCATTGCCTGTAATGCATTCAATATAATATTCACAAATACCTGCTGAAGTTGACTGGGATTGCCCATTGTTATCACGGGGGTTTCAGGTATGTCAATTTTGATATCGGCCCCGCTTAAGCGCACCTGGTTTTTAAGAAAGGCAAGCGTGTTGTTTAAGAGATCTCTAAGATCCACCTTGACCCATACAGATGGCTTTCTTGGCCTTGAAAAATCCAAAAGGTTACGCACGATCTCACGGGCGCGATCCACCTGGACAACAATGTCACGGATCATGCTGCGCCTTTCGTCACAATCCATGCCTGAGAGGTCCTCCATAAGCATCTCTGCGGTAAGCGAGATATTGTTCAAGGGGTTGTTTATCTCATGTGCGATACCGGCTGTCACCTTGCCAAGCGCCACCAGTTTTTCTGTCTGCATAAACTGCTGGTGTTTATCCGAAATGGTTTGCAGCATCTTGTTAAGGGCGTCGATCAACTCCGCGCACTCAACGCATATCTTTTTTGTCGATTCAACAGGGATGGACGAGATGTCGCCCTTCATAACCTGGGCGACCGACCTTCTTATATTCCTTAAAGGCGTCATTATCCAATTGGCCAGAATGATACCCATAAAAGCACACATAGGCAAAATCAAAATAACGAGCACAAACGCTACGGCCTTGTAGCGCCTGACATCTTTCGCGATATGCTCCTTTGCGGCGCTGTCCAACCCCATTGTGCAATTCATGAAGGCGTGGCCAGCCTCCCTAAGTTTGACCTTGAGATTGTTCATGCCATCCTTGTCGTAACCCGGGCCTGTAAGCTGACGCATCAAACCAGAATAGGTATCGAGTTCGGTCAGACAGAGTTTCGTATCCCCGCGGTCGACAAAATGATTGATAGCGTCCTGAGAGCTGCGGCCAGAAATGATCGCCCTAACATCCTCCAATTTGTCCATGGCCGAGACGAGTTCATCTCTGTTTTCGTAAAGCAAAAAATTCTTCTCGTATGAACGCACCTCAAGTATCTTCTGGCTGATCCCATAAAATGACTCGATCAGTCCGATCTTGCCCTCAACGCTATACAATGAATATATGGCAGCCAGGGCCGCAAACCCGCTCAATACAAAGATGGCGGAAAAACTCAGAATCAGCTTTCCGTAGATGGTTCTAGGCAAAAACAGAAGAGACAAAATCAGGCACCTCTAGTCACGGGCTTACTTCTGCCGCCTGGCCAGCAGCGTACCTGACATGGCCTTGACAATGACCCGCTTTAATTCATCCAAACGGAAAGGCTTTGCGATAAAGTCAAATACACCTCTTCTAAAGGCCTCTGACGCGGTATCCAGTTGGGCATAGCCGGTAATGATAACAACCTTGGCCTCGGGGTTTATATCCTTAACCCTTTTCAGCACTTCCATGCCATTCATACCGTTCATCTTGAGGTCCGTGACAACAATGTCAAACGGGCATCTCTCCATTGCCTCCATCGCAGGGACAGGATTTGTAAATGTCTCGACTCCAAGGCCCATCTTGGTGAATAGTTGTTTGAGACGCTTACCGACTATCGGTTCGTCATCAATAACCAGCAATCTTAGATGGCTGCCGCCGTTGTCGTCCGACATCGCCCAATACCCCTTATCCCCTATCCATTATATTGTAGTCCCCTGATAGAAATGCACCGGCGTATCTGTCAACCTGCTCATCACTGTACATCTGTACATCCAGTTGCCGCGTAAACCCGACAACCCTTCCCAGGATGTCGAGCGTCCTCATGATTTCGGCCTTGGGCATGTTGCCGGAACGGCCGGTCACGATATCCCCCTTGCTCCCCACATTGAACCCAGAGGCCTCAAGTATCATGGCGATCAAGCGGGCGCGGCGCGAACGCTTGGTGATATCGGTCGCGCCTCCCAAAAAACGGAAATAAATATGGTTGTCCCGCGCTATATCGCTGCAATAAGCATCTATGATATTAAAATGATAGCCAAACCTCAGACTCAGGTTCAAATAATCCCTGCTTATTATTGCTATGTTGTGCCCTGAATACTGACCACAAACAGCGTCTGCCGGCACATTCACGATGCTTGTGATAAAATCGCCGAAACCTATATTGGCAGCCCCTGTGCGCCATATACCAGGGGTGAGCATTCCGTCAAGCAACGCCCTAAAGGGCATCGATGCTATGGCTGCAAGATGGACCTTGTCGTCCTGAACATCGGGCTTGATTCCGCCTCCTATATCAATAACAAGTATACCGGCAGGTATCGGAAGTTCCAGTGGCAGGGCGCGGTAATCCTTGAGAAGACGCCGGTCATCCCTGCCCATCTCAACCAATTCGCCTACCGCCTTTTCATGGACAAAGCGCAATACGTCATGATATGTCTCACAGGCCTCGGGCACAAAATTATCCATCAATGGATCAACAAGTTTTAGAGATGAAACCGTATCCAGCAGGCGCTTAAGGATACGGAATTCCTTTGCGGCGGCGACATTAAGGTTAACGGCCGTCTTGAAGGCCAGAAGCTCCGGGACCCGGCCTTTGTAAATCTGCCTGTCTTCCGCGTCAATCGTGATCTCCATGCCATTTTCAACCATTGAAAGTATCCCTTCCACATTGACAAGGCAAGGGACTTGAAATTCACGGCAGAGAGTGGCCATATGACTTACAGGTGTGCCGACCTCTGTCACAATGGCAGAGGCCTTGTGCATCACCCTTATGAAATGGGAAGAATCCCGCCTGCTCACCAACACGCCGCCATCCGGGAACCCTTCAAGATCTTGGCTTGTATCCACAATATATACAGGACCGGCCCCTATGCCCTGCTGAGCCACCGATCCCATGTCCGCGACAATTAATTCATAATTCTTGAGCGCCTTGGCAAGAGATACTTGTTGGGCCGCAGCATCCGATATTACAAGGGGTCTTGATTGCAATATATAGATATCGCCCTTGCCGTCGATAGCCCATTCCACATCCTGAGGACGCCTGTAATAGTTCTCAAGCTGCAGGGCCTTGGCCGCAAGCCGTCCGAGCTGCTCATGCGTCAGGCTCGGCTTGCCCGTCAAGCCTTCAGGGACATCCCTTGCCTCAAGACCCCCGCCCTTCTTCAGATAAAGACCTGTATCCTTGGCCTGTATCTTCTGCTCGACGATCGTATGCGGCGCAGCCTTTTTAAGATAAAAGGTGTCCACCGACGTTCTGCCTTCCACAACAGCCTGACCCTGGCCCCATGAGGACACGACAAGCATGGCATCCCCCGCTGGATCGGCTGGATCAACGGTATAGACAATACCGCTCGTCTTGGAATCAATCATACGATAACATCCGGCGGCTATGGACATATGTCCTTCACCAGGAAATACGCGGAGGCGGTAACGCACGGCCTTTTTCCCAAAAAGGCTTGCGGCCACAGCCAAATAGGCCTGAAAGACGGCGGCTGAATCTGGCGGCACGTTTAAAACGGTATGGAACTGGCCCGCAAAGGAGAAATCCATATCCTCTTCCTGGGCGCTGCTCCTTATGGCAAGCATGACCTCTGGGCCCAGCAAGGCCTTCATTGCATTCAATTTCTCTTCGAGTTCCAGCATAAATGCAGAAGAAGGCCTTGCGGCGGCGACACCCCTTTCAAGCCTCTCCCTTAAGGACTCGATGGCCTCGGCGTCTACATTGAGATCATCCATTGCCGATTCGAAGGCATCAAGGTCCTTCCTTAGGTCATTATGATCCATGAGATCATGATACGCCTTTGTGGTTATAACAAAGCCTTCGGGGACCTTTAGTTGCAAATCTTTTTGTATTTGAGCCAGATGGGCATTCTTGCCTCCAACCATGACAGAATGAGCCTGCGATATATCAGCTAAATCAATGACCATCGGTCCGTCTCTATCTTCTCTGCCGGCCATGACAATATGAAGATGCGCAGTTAGGCGATCGTAAATGCCGTATAATTCCTGATAGCGATTGCCGCACAGGGTGTTAAGGGCATGGACGGACTGGAGGACGGCGTCCTCCAGGGCCTTCATACTGTCATAGATATATTGATTATCAAAGATATAGTCGCCGCTTAGTTTCTCGCCGAGGTCAGCTATGATCTCAAGAGCACGGTTGTTGCAATCAAGGACATCTTTAAAACGCTCAAACATGACGGCCGCGGGCGGATGCGCCAAGACGTCCCCGCCCGCTTTCCCGCCGGCAAATATTTTTTTTATGCCCTTGATTATTTCCAGCAAAAATACATCTCCCGGCAGCCTAATGCCCCCCACCACCTTTAAATATAATACCCACTAGAAGACCTGCCAGCATGGCTATTACAATTGCTATCAGACCATATATGGCGGCGCTTTTAAAGGCAAGATCGGAGAGCAGATTGACCATGCCAGCGCTCTTTATCACAAGCTTCTGTGTAGCCTTCGCATATACTGCGCCGCCTTTTACCGCCAATGCCTCTAGCGTATATTCCCCAGGGGGGGCCTGATATGGCCAATCCACATCCAAAGAAAACCCTCCTTGGCTGTCTTCCACGATAGAGCCTTCATGTATGGCGTACAATCTATTCTTTTCCTTGAATTTTATAAATTCATTAAACCAACGGTCCTTGTCCACCGGCCCCTTTGAACTTGATATTTCAACCTGCGATCTAAGAGCGTCATACCCGATCCATCTCTTAAGCCGCTCATCAGGACTCGTGATCCCATCTATTTTACCGGTGGAATAGATCATATATACGTTCGAGACAGGCTTAAATTCCATATCCCCGACCTTCATCCAGAAAAGCCCTGCGGCCTTGCCCATGTATTTTAGGCTGCTCTCTACGGGTGGAGATGATATCTTTACAATAATATCGTCTCCGGGGCCGCTCTTACCGGTAACCCTTAACTTCCCGCCGTGATAAAATGAATTAATAAACACCTCATCCGGAATGATCTCGCAGGTAACGGGCCCCTGGATTGCATGATTTGCAAAAACGCCGGTCTGCGCCCCTGCAAATGAATGGCCTGCAATAAGAAAGATGCCCGCCAGACAGACAGCCATAAAAGAAAGATGTTTTATCCGCAGCATGATTAGTGCCCTCCCTTATACGCCAAAAGTAAAGACGGCTCCATGAAAAGCTCAAGGACTATCTTAACCGTCACCGCCAACACGATTATGGCGAGCAATATCTTGAGTTGATCGCCGTGCAGCTTTCTGCCGAGCTTTGTCCCGATCTGCGCCCCGAAAGTGGAGCCTAAAAGGAGAAGGATAGCCAGCACAAAATCAACCGTATGGTTTGTATATGCCTGAAGGAAGGTTACCTCCACGCAGGTGAACATGATCTGGAAGAGGCTTGTCCCCACCACTACGTGCATGGGCATACGCAATAAGTAAATCATAACAGGGACCATCAAAAAACCTCCGCCGACACCCATGATGGCCGCAAGCACGCCTACAAAAACGCCAAGCCCCACCGGAACCAATGCGGAATGGGTGACGCCAGATTTCTCAAAATGCATCTGAAATGGCAAGGCCCCCAAAAGACCCCTTGATGGCTTGTCGGCCGCCTTCGTGCCGCCGGATGAATGATGTGAATGATGGGTCTCTTTGCCCTCCGTCTTACCCTTTCTCATGGCATGAAGGCTTTCAAAAAACATGAATGTGCCAACAAGGCCGAGCATGACCACATATGTCATTTTTATTAGGAAATCCGCACCGCCGGTGGCCTTAAGCACCTTGATCAACTGCACGCCCAGCGCGCCGCCGGTGAAACCGCCAATCAGAAGCAGAAAACCCATCTTGAAATCCACATTGCCAAGCCGCCAATGCGCCAAGGTCCCTGTGGCCGAGGCCGCGACGATCTGATTAGCGTCCGTGGCAGCCGCTATCGTGGGGGGTATCCCCACCATCATTAAAAGCGGCGTCATGAGAAAGCCGCCTCCTACGCCGAAAAGGCCCGACAAGAGACCGACCAGAAGCCCCAATCCGACAGGCACTAAGATATTCACACTCGTCAGCGCTATCGGTAAATAAAGATACATCATGATCTAACCCTCCTTTTTTTAATTAAATTTTTGCCTATATGACGCCATAACTTCAAGCAAACGGTCGTACACATCGTCTTCCCATGGTCTTACGACCAATGTCCAGAATGGACCATAATACCACTTACCATTCTGATTTAAACGCCTTCTCAACCTGCTCAACCATTTTTCTTTCTCTTTTGAAACACTTTCATTGACGGCCCCGGTAATAAGGCACGGAACCCGCTTCTGCATTAAAAATTCAATCAATGCCTCCTCAATATTACTCCCGACCAGATAGGAATATATCTTTACCCCATTGCGATCTCCTAGCCTTACCGCCATTCTTAATGAATCCATTGGGTCGGAAGAGGGCCTGCCGCGCATTGAGACAAGGCCCATCATCTCGCTGGCCTCGGCGCTGGCCTCTCCTGACGCCATGGCCAATGCGTGGATATCTGCCGACACCCTCTTTGCAAGCTCTATGGCGCAAAGATTTGAATAAATATCCGAACTGCTGCCATCCAAGAGAAGGGCGATTCCTTTGCTCATTTACATACCTTCTTTTTTTATTTGGCTCAAAATACTTACCCAAATGAAAGCAATTGTCATGCCACCTTCAATGATATCTTAATTGCAGCCGATTTTTTTTATGTGTGTATAAAATTTTTATTAAATTGTTTAAAAATGAATAAATTGCTTTAATCTAGCTGAAATTATTATATTTTTAATTTGTAACGCTTATTTCATTTTTGAACAATATTATTAAACAAGCGATTAAAAGAATTGAATAAGTTTCATTTGACTTCTTTTGAAGGGTTATGATAGTCTTAAAATAAGATGGAATGCTGTTGACTTTAAAGGAGGTGATCCGGGATGAAAAAGGCTCTTGATAAAAAAGTCCTTGTTCAAGAGGCCGAGTATTGGAAGAAATTAAAAAGAGCTGTCAAGGAGAATCCTGGCAAGACATGCAGGAAATGAAAAGGCTGAAAGAGTTGATGCTGCCGGTCCGGCAGAACAGGAAATAGGCAGGTAAGGGTAGCAATAGATACAGAAAGGTGCCGCCTCTTCATCTGCCTATTTTTATGCTATGAACACGCGCCAAGGTTATAGTTAAAGAAACAGGCTAACTGCATGCCGATCTCCTCAACGCAAGATTTTTTCATTCAATTTCACCTCACCGAAAGATGTAATCTCCATTGCTCACATTGCTATCAGACTGAAGAAGGCACGGAAGAGCTGTCCTTTCCAGAAATAAAAGAATTTATCTCTGAAGCGGCGGATATGATCAATGCATGGTCTTCTCTCTACAGTCTTTCTCTTTTGTCCAGCTTTACCCTTACTGGCGGGGAACCTTTCTTGAGAGAAGACCTCCGGCTAATCATAGAGGAGCTAAGGAAGAATGGGCTTGAGGTATATCTCCTTTCGAACGGCACGCTAATCGACCGTGAAAAGGCTGACATGCTTTCAAAATTGAAGGCGCGGGGGGTGCAGGTAAGCATGGAGGGGCCGGAGCATATCCATGATAAGATTAGGGGCAGCGGCAGCTTTGCAGCCTCGGTGCGTGGCGTCCGCCATCTTCTTGACGCCGGATTAACAGTGACACTTAATGCCACTCTTTCCGAAATCAATGCGGATTATTTTATGGACATGGTCTCTATAGCCTCATCTCTTGGCGTACAAAAGCTAGGGTTTTCGAGGCTTGTGCCCTCGGGCAGAGGGAGGGGAATGGTGGGGGCGATGCTCTCCAATAAAAAAGTGCAAGGACTTTATTCCAAGATATTTTCCCTAAAACCCAATGGGTTGAAGATAGTAACCGGAGACCCGATAGCATGGCAGACAATTGGCCCGCCAGGCAAGGATGCTGGAAACACACCAAGCAGCGGGTGCGCCGCAGGGGTTTCGGGACTAACCATTCTCCCTGATGGCACTGTAACCCCATGCAGGAGACTTCCCATTCCGATTGGCAATGTCAAAACAGATTCCCTAAGAGAGATATGGGTTTCATCGCCCGTCCTAGGGTCCCTGCGCGACAGGTCAAGCTACAAAGGAAAATGCGGACGGTGCGGCAACTGGGCCCTTTGCAGGGGTTGCAGGGCCATCGCATACGCCTGCTCTAAGATGGATGGGGGCAACGATTTTCTTGCAGACGATCCACAGTGTTTTATCGATGTCTGAACCCATAAAAAACACGGCCGCGAATTCCGTTAACAACGACTTTCGCATATACTTTAGCCTTAGCCGGTAAAGGGAGATTTATGAAAAAATGGACCATAGACCCAGACCATTCCGTTGCGGCCTTTTCAACCCGTCATATGATGATCACAGAAGTGCGCGGACAGTTCAACGGTATTACCGGGACCATCTACTTTGACCCAGCCAATAGGGCCTACTTTTCAGTGGAGGCCGAGGTCGATGTCTGGCATTTTACAACAGGGACCAGTAAACGCGACGATCATCTTCGCAGCTCTGATTCCTTCTATGCTTAAAGATATCCCAAGATAACCTTCAAGAGCACTAACGCCTAAGTCACTGGCTTCAACCGCATCCAGGTCACCGGAGACCTTACCATTCGTGGCATAACCCGCCAAACGACTATGGATGTTGAGTATTTCGGCCCGGTAACAGCCCCTTGCGGCGGTGAAATAACGATAGGCCTTGAAGCCGCTGCGAAAATAAATCGGTGCGAATATGGTGTATCGTGAAACAAACCCGTAGAGAATGGTGTGATGGTTGGAAAGGAGGCAAGGATAAATCTTGATGTGGAGGCCGATCTAATGGAATAGGCGCGGATAGCCAAAGCAATAATGAAACTGGACCCCTGTGGCGATAGGGGCCCAGCATACAAGGCAGCGCTAAAAAAGCCTTCGTCCGCGCAATTACTTCTATGTGGTCTTCTTCAATGGTGCAGGAGGAATCGGAACATTCGACCCGTGGCAATCCTCACAATCAGGCTGCGCAGATATATTATATACCTGCACTCCCACCGTTCCCTTTGTTACATATTTTCCATCTTTCCACTGATTCAGCAGTTCCACAAGATGATACGCCACACTTGCAGAGACACTCGCGCATCTATGCTTTCTTTCCGGACTATTCATCGGTTTCTTTGACGCCTTCATCCACCGTCCAACCGATATATGACATAGCGGTGAATGGCTTATGGTTCTTGGTATCGCAGTGGTTATCATTGGTTTTTTTGGGACATAAACCGGCATCAACGCATCAGAATACCACTGCATTATTTCGGTACCCATCAATGCGCCGTCCTCGGTATCGGTTGTCCTTGGTCCAATTATCAAATTTGTAACCAGATTGGCCCCATTGTTCGATCCACAGATCGTCCCCCATTCCGTTATCCCGCCCTCCATGTAAATAAAGGCATCGCACGGAAATGACTTATAAGGCTCCCCTACCTTCTCCGCCAGTTGGCCAAAAATGCTACCAATGACTGCACCTCCGCAATAAAGGCGGTACCATGTATGGTAGGCCCTCTCCGCCGTCTCCGCAGGGTCCAGCTTTACATACGGCCACGGCCATTTCTCCATCCGTATCTTCCCAACCTCCGCTGTTACTGGGCCGAAATACTCAACATCCATAGTTGCATCCGCAATCCCGCCGCTTAACCGTCCAAGAAAGGCGCCTGTCGCCAACACGCCGGCCCCTGCAAGAACCTTCCTTCTTGATAAACCTTCTCCAGTCATCTTAACCATTCTCCTTTCTCCTTTATTTTCTGTTTTGTCATAATAATCGTTATATATTATAGAATATAACGATTATAAAAAATTTATCTCTGTATCACCATGCAAGTCCCCTTGCCTTTTAACTTGCGCCTGTGCGCAATGCCAGCGCCCGAAAGCGCAAGATATAGGCTGGTATTCAATATCGATGCGTGGCCCAATGCAGCCTGCACTACATTTAAGGGCGTATCGGCCCATATCATCTCCATCGCCCTCGAATGCCTTAGCACATTGGGATGCAACTTTTCTTTCGGCAAATTTATGGCCAGACCTATCTCCTGCATTTTTTTAAAAAAGTTTGAACGGTTGACCTTAAATATGCGCCCCCTCATATCAGGGTGGTTTGTCAGATAAAGATTGATTTCTCCGATGACCTGCCAAGGCACTGGCACCATCCGGTAAAGCTCCTCTTTTCTCTTCAATATCCTCAATCTGATGCTGGATGCCTTAAAATCAATGTCTCTAGCATCATCTATTGCGAGCACTTCTGATATCCTTGCACCGGTATATCTCGCTACCAAAAAGACAAGCCAGTACCTGCCCCTGCGCCTTCGCAGCCTCAATACACCAGAGGCGCAACCGGCCGGTGCGATAAAACCGCCGTAATAATATCTTCTGAAAGCGGACAAAAGCGCGTCAAGCTCGCTCTTGTCCATATATTTTATGGTTTCATTGATATTGAATCGCCCGCTCCTGTTAATGGCCCGTAACACGGCAGCCTCCTCCAAAGAAATTTATCGTTATATACAACTGGGAATAACAATTGTCAAGCAGCAACCGCAAAGGTATATTTGGCCAAAATTCATTCTCGAAATGCAACCTAGCTTAAAGCAACGGCGGACCGAACGGAACTTCTTGATAAAAAATAGGGTCAAGACGCAAAGAGACTTGTCAATATCAAACTAAATTGATAGGTTTATTACCTTAATTCAAGATTATGAAAAGCCATAAGTGGCATGAGATAGAATCCGCAAAAAAGCTCTTTGGGCTTCCAAATGAGGTTACAAGGGGTGAGATACAGGATGCTTATCGTGAGAGGTCCAGACGGCTTCATCCTGACCAAAATCCTGATCATGTTTCAGATGAAATGGCCAGGCTTAACAGGGCATATAAACTCCTGATGAACTATGCGGATTGCTACAAGATAAAATTATATCCGACTGAAGAGGGGATGACCGACGAGGAATGGTGGATGCACCACTTCGGAGAGGATCCGATCTGGACAGGAAATAGAGAGGAAAAATAAGATATGGCGCTGATCGTTCAAAAATATGGCGGCACATCGGTAGCGGACTGCAAAAAGATCGAAAACGTGGCCGAAAGGGTGATAACATGCAAACGTCAGGGCAACGACGTGGCGGTTGTTCTGTCGGCCATGTCCGGCGAGACAAACAGACTCATAGCGCTTGCCAAAGAAATCCAGGCAAGGCCGGACCCAAGGGAACTTGACGTACTAATGGCCACTGGCGAGCAAGTGACCATCGCGCTCTTTGCAATGGCCGCAAAAAAACGGGGCTTTGAAGCAAAATCCTTTTTGGGCTTCCAGGTCCCCATCATGACAAAACCTTTATTCAACAAGGCCAGGATTGAAGAGATACCTTCTGCAAATCTGCAAGATGCCCTGAAGGCCGGGGTTATCCCGGTTGTGGCCGGTTTCCAGGGCGTAACCAAAGATGAGGACATAACCACCCTTGGGCGCGGCGGGTCTGACACTACCGCCGTAGCCTTGGCGGCAGCGCTTCATGCGGATGTGTGCGAAATATATACGGACGTCGAGGGGGTCTATACGACCGACCCAAATATATGCCCGTCCGCAAAAAAAATCGAAAAGATCACCTATGAAGAGATGATGGAGATGGCAAGTCTCGGGGCAAAGGTCCTGGAGATAAGGTCGGTCGAGATGGCCATGCGATACGACATACCAATCCATGTGAGATCCACTTTTACAAATACGCCCGGAACACTTGTAGTGAAGGAGGACGAAAAAATGGAACATATCCTGGTTTCAGGGGTTACATATAGCCGCAACGAGGCGCGCATCACTCTGAGCAAGGTGCCGGATAAACCCGGTATCGCATCGAGCATATTTAACCCCATTTCAAGTGCGAACATAGCGATAGACATGATCATTCAGAACACCCGCGCCGGAGACCTTACAGACATGACCTTCACCGTCTCCAGAGATGACCATGACCAGGCAATGGAGATCGTAAAAGAGGCCGCATCAAAGATCGGCGCCGAAAAAGTGACTGGCGACACAAACATAGCCAAGGTCTCAATCGTGGGTGTAGGCATGCGGAACCATGCAGGGGTTGCAAGCCAGATGTTTGATATACTGGCGAGGCACGGCATCAACATCCTCATGATAAGCACATCAGAGATAAAGATATCGTGCGTGATCGAGGAAAAATACACCGAACTTGCAGTGCGCGCCTTGCATGAGGGCTTCGGCCTTGACAAACCATCTTTGCAAGGCAAATAAAAAAGCGAAAAAAGACATGCCTAAAAAAATCGAGATCTATGACACCACTCTAAGGGATGGGACCCAGGCCGAGGACTTTAATCTCTCCGTAGAGGACAAGGTACGCATAGCCGTAAAGCTTGACAGGCTTGGGCTTGACTATATCGAAGGCGGCTGGCCTGGTTCAAACCCCAAGGATGAGCAGTTCTTTTGCGAGATACGCAACTATTCGTTAAGCAAGAGCAGGATCGTAGCATTTGGCAGCACGCACCAGGCAAAATTCCAGGCCCATGACGACCCTAATCTCAACATGCTTGTAAAATCAGGTGCATCTGCGGTCACAATCTTTGGGAAGACCTGGGATGTGCATGTGAGGGACGCGCTTCGCATCCCGCTCGAGAGAAACCTTGAACTGATAGAAGACTCCATCGCCTGGCTTAAATCCCAAGTGGAAATAGTCTTTTATGATGCAGAACACTTTTTTGACGGCTACAAGGCAAACCGCGACTACGCCATAAGGACACTGCAAAGAGCCGTGAAAGGCGGGGCCTCATGTCTGGTGCTGTGCGACACAAACGGCGGAACGCTCCCCTATGAACTAACTGGGATCATAGGCCAGATAAAATCTGAATTCGGCGAAAAAATAAGGCTTGGCATCCACTGCCACAACGACTCTGACGTAGCCGTGGCCAACTCCCTCATGGCTGTAAGCGCGGGTGTCACCCATGTCCAGGGCACTATGAACGGGTTCGGGGAGAGGTGCGGCAATGCAAACCTCTGTTCAATTATACCAGGGCTTATATTGAAGATGGGTTTTACATGCGTCGCAGGTGAGAGGCTTTCCGAGCTCATGAACACATCTCGCTTTGTGAGCGAGATTGCCAACCTACCGCCCAATAAGTATCAACCATATGTAGGGGCAAGCGCATTTGCTCACAAGGGTGGAGTCCATGTAAGCGCGGTACAGCGAAACCCCGAGACCTATGAACATATAAGACCCGAGCTGGTGGGCAACATGCAGCGTATCTTGATTTCGGATCTGGCAGGGAAAAGCAACATTCTGGCCAAGGCCAAGCAGTTCGGCATGGATATGGAAAGCCATGACCCTGTGGTGATGGCCATTGTGTCACAGTTGAAAGAGCTCGAGGCGCATGGGTTCCAGTTTGAAGGGGCTGAGGCGTCCTTTGAACTTCTAATGCGCAGGGCCACAGGGGCTATGCGCAAATATTTTGACCTTGTGGGCTTCAGGGTCATCGACCAAAAACTCAAAGAAGATGATCCTCCGCAGGCTGAGGCCACGATCATGGTGAGGGTCGGGGGCCAGGTGGAACACACCGCGGCTGTAGGAAACGGCCCGGTAAACGCCCTTGATAACGCCCTCAGAAAGGCCCTTGAAAAATTCTTCCCGCAGCTTAAGGACATGAGTCTTCAGGATTACAAGGTACGGGTCCTCCCGGGGCGGCCAGGCACAGAGGCAAAAGTGAGGGTCCTCATAGAGTCGAGGGACCGTAAGGAAAAATGGGGTACCGTTGGCGTATCAAATGACATAATCGAGGCAAGCTGGCAGGCACTGGTGGATGGAATCTGTTATAAACTCATTAGATCAGAAAAAGAACACTCAACAGATTAATGCCGCGCCCTGGCCTTGTTACGCCCTTATACTGGCATCGCTGGTAGGCATAGCCCTTCTGATAAGACAATTCCCCCAAGACTATCAGGCTCATGACGGCTGTTTAAAACACACTAAATCCATCCCGCCTGGTCATGCGCAACTGTTTTTCCGTCCAGTCGATCTAAACTCTGCATCTCTTGAAGAACTCACCGGACTGCCCGGCATAGGTGAAAAAAGGGCTGCGGATATATTGGCGCTTCGCGCATCGGTTGGCTTTTTCTTCTCGAGAGATGAATTATATTTACCTGCCGGACCAATAAGCCCAAAACTCATAAGATCAATAACCCCATACATCAGCGCATCAGACAATCAAGAAGGAAAATAAGAAAAAAATGACAAATACCAAAACGGAATACAGGCCCCAAACGGCGGAAATAATCGCAATGGCCGGCAAGGGCGGCACAGGGAAAACCACCATAACCGCCCTTTTAATCAGATACCTCGTTAAAAGCGGGCACACACCATTACTTGCCGTGGATGCTGACGCCAACGCCAATCTCAATGAACTGCTCGGCCTTAAACTCGACAAAACACTAGGCGAAATAAGAGACAGCATGAAGACTGACACGCCTGCGGGGATGACCAAAAGCGACTTTATGGAAATGGGCGTAAACCATGCCATTATAGAGGCCGATGGTTTTGACCTGATAGTAATGGGGCAACCCGAAGGCCCCGGCTGTTACTGCATGGCCAACTCTATACTTTCCCAGGTAATGGAAAGGCTTGCCCGCGGCTACCGCTACCTGCTTGTTGACAACGAGGCAGGCATGGAACATCTAAGCCGCCTGAATCTAAGACAGATACATACACTGTTCGTAGTCTCGGACCCATCTTCAAGAGGCGTCCTTACGGCAAGACGCATAGCCGATCTCACCAAAAGTCTAGGGGTACGGGTAGGACGCAAGGTGCTTATCGTAAACCGGACGCCAAGACAAATGCCGAAAGAATTGGAAGACCAGATAGAAAAAACCATAAAAGACACCGATCTCTTATTCGGAGGCTATGTGCCATTCAGCCAAGAGTTATTTGAATGCGAGAGCCGACAGGAATCCCTTCTGAAACTTAACGAAGAAGTAGAGGCGGTGCGCCAAGCGGGCAAGATATTTAAAAACTGCATGGATTGAAAAATGCCAACTGGAAAATTTAAAAGACTTATTGAAAACAACATTATAACTCAAGACATATTGAATGATAGCATAGAACAAGCAAGGCGCACCGCTAAATATATAGAGGAATTACTGATAGAAAAAGGGGTGCCGAAGCATGAAATATTATTTTCTATGTCAGAATACTATGGCTGTCCGTTTACTGAATATAACGAAGGGGTCGCCGCGTCTTATTTCATTACGCTACGCCTGGATATGGAAAGACACAAAAAGGCCCTCTGGTTTCCATTGACCGTCAATGAGAAGACAGCCAAAGTAATAATATATGATCCGGCTGAGCCTTCGCTCACCAAAGATATCAAGAGGACTCTAGGTGTAGAAACGATAGAGTTTCTGATAGCACTTCCCTCTGACATCATAAGGACCATTGAAAACAGCTTTGATGTAAATCCAAATTTCCCCGCCGGGGGCGGCAGGACGGCGCTGGCCAAGGTCAGGACATATCTGGCTGACAGACGGTCATACATGGCCTACTACAGGACATCGCTGGCGAGAGGCCGGACGGGGCTCGCCTTTTTACGCACAGGCATTTCATTTATCGTCATCAGCCTCACGCTCTTAAGAGTATTTGGCATCGGATACCTGACGATCCTTGAGACGGTCCTTTTCATCGCTGGCGCAATAATGGTCATGGACGGCGTTAAATGGCACATGCCAGCCAGGAATATCGGCAAAACAATGCTGGATTGCCTGGCGACCGAATCAACGTGGGGCACGACGGTCCTCGAGGTCTCAAACCCCGGGGAGAGCCCGGTCTTTAACCGCACAGGCCATATAAATGGAGCGGAA
The DNA here is from genome assembly GCA_021787835.1 of Deltaproteobacteria bacterium. Lineage (GTDB taxonomy): Bacteria > Desulfobacterota > Dissulfuribacteria > Dissulfuribacterales > Sh68 > JAJYLJ01. The sequence continues at coordinate 23,207 of JAJYLJ010000006.1, forward strand.
ACAACCCGTTCGCAATGGGAGAATCTCTCTCCGGTCATGAGACGAAGATTTCTGGCAAGCGACAGGACCGACATGGCGGAGGAGAGAACAATCCTCGCCTGTTACAGAACGATCATGGCCAGGGCGCGCACAGGGCTGGCCTTTGCCCGTACCGGCATAGCATTCATAGGGCTTGGCATAGTTTTCCTCAGGCAATTCCATATCGGCCCGTGGGCTATATTTGATCTGGCCCTCATCCTAACGGGAATAATAATGGCCGCAGAAGGCTTTTACTGGTATCTTCCAGGGCGCGCCGCAGGGATCAAGGGCTTTGAAACGGTGAAAAAGGCGGGCGGCAAACAGACCATATGGGACTTTGTCTTTCCGTTGCCCGTATTCAAGCATTCCGGCTCTGAATATGCGACCATACCGCCAGTAAAGCCGTCTCATGCCCCTGGAATATGGGCGACTACAGGTCTTGCCCTTGAAAGAACGCTTCTTGCCGACAGAAGAAACGTAATGGCAAGACTTCGCACCGTTATGGCGCGGTCAAGGACAGGTCTGGCCTTCATAAGGACGGGCATGAGCATCTCTTCGGTAGGCATAGGGCTCATGATGTATTTCGGGCTGGATTTTATGGCCTGGGACATCTTCAATATAGCACTCATCTCCTCAGGGGTAATATCCATCGCAGACGGGCTCTACTGGTACCTGCCAAGCGAAAGAATAAAAAAGATGTTCCCGTACTGTTTCGGGGAGATGGAGATAACCGTACCCGACTATGGGACTCCCGCCAGGTATTGGAAAAAAATAATTTTTTAGCCATGGAAAGCCCATCTTCGTCAAAAGAGATTGAAAGATACTCTTTGCTGCTCTCACAAAATATAATCAGCAAAGGGCATCTGATGGCCGCCATGAAGTCGGCCGACGCCAGGGGCGTTGATCTTGAGACCATACTTATCAGAGAATATAAAGTGCCGCGTCTGGCCCTCCTGAAGGCCCTTTCAAGCCATTACAAATGCCCCATCGCGGAATATGACGAAAGAACCCCCATACCACCCGAACTTTTGCGCAGACTTAATGGAGAAAGCCAGGCCATAAGCACATGGTTTCCCATAATTAAAGACAAGCAGACAGTCGTTATAGCCACCAATAACCCAAGAGATCCAAGGGTGCTGGATGAGGTGTCCAGGTTTATAAAGGCTGGAAAATATGAATTCTGGGTAACGCTCAAGGAAGATATACGGTGGTTTATACAAGATTTTCTCCATGCGCCGCCGGGCGAGCTAATAGGAACCGAAAGGACCGGGCTTGCATTCTGGCGTAACACGATGGCTCACTGGAGGACAAGACTTGCATGCTACAGGACCGATCTGGCAAAGGCCAGGACCGATCTGGCCTTCCTGAGGTGGGGCTTGGGCCTTATTGCCATATCAAATGCGCTCATGAGGATGCATAATTCCGGCCCGCTATTTTATTTTTACATCGCCATGACCCTTGTCGGACTTACGCTTGGGATAATCGGGGTGTCAGGATACCTGAAGATCAGAAAGACAAGAATGAGCCCGCCCGAGCATCAGACCCTGGTCGAGGTGACGGCCGCCACATTATCTTTCCTGGAGAACTATCATTTTATTGAGGAAGCGGATATAAGACCACCCATAAAACAGACCATGCTTGCGCGCCTTGGCGATTTTCTGGCCAACCACTCGACAATCATCTATCCATCACCTGCAAGCAGAGAACGCACGCACCTGGCCAGGGAAAGAAATGTCCTGGCCGGCCAGAGGACCATAGCAGGCTGTTACCGGACCATATACGCCAGGGCAAGGACCGGACTAGCATTCATCAGGACAGGGGTGTCCTTTACAAGTCTTGGGCTCGGGCTTATCAAATATTTCGGCCTTAACATACTGAGCATACCCGACTTGATACTGGTGATAGCAGGGATACTCCTCGCTATAGACGGCGTGTTATGGTATCTGCCAATCAGAAAAGAACAATCGGATGTCCCGAGAAGCCCGTACCCCCAATGAACGGATCAGGGCTGAGACGGCTGCCGTCTCATAGACCGTATTCAGCAAGCAGCTCATCTACAAGATCCTGGCTCATTAGTTTTTTTGGATTGGACATGTCGTGGTCGTGCTCTATTATTTTTCTGCCGATCTCCACATGATTTTCCGGACTTTTCTGCAAATTTAATATGATAAGAGCCCTTATAAGGGTATCGCGGACCTCCTCAAGCTGGCCCTCCATTTTTTCCAGCTGCTGACGTGCGACATCCTGATAAGATTGGATTGATATTATATCAAAGATACCGGCCTTGAGCCCCTTGAGCTGTTCAGGACAATCATGTGATATCTGTGAAGACCCAACTGCGGCCAACGCGTCACAGGTCCTTATCATCCCGTCGCAGATATCCAGCACCTTTTGCGTCGAGTCTTCCATCAGTTCGGCTATAGTCTTGGTTGTAGCGGCGAAGGCCGGGGTTCTCTGCTGGATATGTTCAAAGGACGGCCTGGCCTCCCTGAAGTTCTTGATCAGTTTATTGATGGCAGAGGCTATATTGCCTATTATGCCCTCTGCATCCACCTTTATCTCCTGATCTATTTCGCCGTTTATTATTGAATGGGTGGCGGCCAGTATCTTGCATAATTCCTGTTCATAGTCTGATGGCATCGCAATAATTCCGTTTTTTTATTTGTGAAGTTGCAAAAACCACTCGAAAAATATTACCGGTATTTTGGATTATTACTATAATATTTCTTCTTGTCCAGATACATCTCTTGATCGGCGATCTCGATCACTCTCTCGGCATGGACCTTGTCTGAACTGGCAAGACCGAAACTGAACGAAATGGGAACTGCCGTGCCATCTGAAAGATATATCTTTTTCCCTGAAAAGATCGCTCTTAAACGCTCCATTACGCATAACGCCTGACTGTAAGCCGTATTTGTCAATAGGATATAAAATTCGTCGCCGCCTATCCTAGCTGGGACGTCACCTGATCTGAAAACTTTGCGGAACACATCCGCCGTCGCCTTTATCAGCTCATCACCGGCATGATGGCCATAAGTGTCATTGACAAATTTCAGGCCGTTCATATCAGCGACCAATACAGAAAATGGGATATTGTGCTCGGCGTTCTTGTCGAACTCTTCCTTAAACGCCTTCTCAAAATAATTCCGATTATAAAGTCCTGTAAGGCCGTCAATATTCACCTTTTCCTCAAGTCTCTTTACGAACATCTTGTTCTGAAGATATGAAATAAATGGTTCAAAATAAAGGTTTACCAAGCCCTGGTGATCGATATCGAAAGAATTCTTGTCTCTATTCAAATTGTATGCCAATATGCCCAGCCGCCTGCCGTCAATAGCCAATATCGGAAGCTGGAACCAACTCCCCTGCGCGATATCGTCTAGCCCGCTGTGGGAAAAGATAAACTGATTTTCTCTTGTATCGGCAGACAGGTAAAGGCCGGTAAGCAGATCAACTCCGGCCTGGTCAATGCCCATTGACAATCTAAACCAGACAGTACCTTTTCTCAGGTCTTCCACCAACAAAAACCCCTTCCCGCCTCCCAGCCTGGCGAGCATTGCGGCAAGCACCTTCATTCCTACAATGGATGCATCACTTTCCCTATGCATCTTTTGCATGAGCCCCGAAAGCTCCACGAAAAGGTCCTTCTGCTCGCTTATAAGGTCCTGCTGCGCCTTGATTTCCTTTATTAGCTTGACCTTGTGCGTGCTGTCCTTGAATATAAGAAAAAACTCGGCGCCTCCATCAATAGGGAGTATTTCTTCTGTTATATATTCACCTGTCTTCTCGTGCCCCACCACACCAGGGCTATCCCGGCGCCTTTCTGAAACAGGGCAGCCAGGGCATGGATCGAGACGATGAAATATTTGAAAACACTTTATTCCGCCCTGCCCTGACAACTTATTTTTAAGAAAAAGATTGCTCTCTGCTATAGAAAAATCTTTCTTTATAATCACTATCCCATCGGGCAGATAATCTCGGAATATCTGCATGCGGTCTTGACATGCCTTAAGCTCTTTGAATCTATACTCATCAAGGACTGACTTTGCAATCAATTCCTTCTTGACAAGAAAATATTCATCAATAAGTTTCTTTTCTTTTGTGATATCCCTAAACGATATTACATAAATGCTTTCTACTCTTTCGATATATAGAAGTATAGTCTTAAGTATCTTGGAAGGTGTTGTATAGTCTATATTCTTCTTTAAGATATCAGTTGAATATGGTGCGGGAAGGATATCGTCGGAGATCTTGAAAAGCTCAAAAATAGATAAGTAATTACTCTTAATTATCTCTTGAAGTTTCTTCTCTAATATTTCTTCGGCATTATTATTTATAAATATTATTCCATAGTCTGAACCGGCTATTATTACTCCCATATTAATGCTATTAAGCAGTGACGCTATAGGGATATCTATTTTGCAATCCATATGGATATCTTTAGGGCATCTAAATAAATTATATCATAAACAAATAATCGGCACATTGGGCCATTTTAAACATAATCCAGTTAAATAGCCGGTAGAAACTTCATAATTATCCTTGCACCAAAGACTCCCAAGAAGGCAGATAAGATTATTATCGGAATGAGTATCTCCCAGTGTATCAGCGAAAGAGGAAGGACACTGAAGAAATCCCTTAAAAATGGGGTATAAAGCACCATAATCTGGAGTCCAATGCCGGTCGCCATTGCAAGAAGAAGCCATTTGTTGGACCATATGGAGAGCCGGTCCATCTGCCGCACAATCATTATCCTGACAAACGAAAAGAGTATGACGCTCGTAAAGACCATGGTCTGAGCGAGTTTTGGCCCGCCCATATGAAGGCCGATATAAAAGATGATCAACAGCACGATTATTTTCTTGATGCCGCTGAATGCTATCAAGGTCTTGACCCCCCTGTTAAGCACCGGCTCTCCTGCCTTTCTGGGCGGCCTTTTGATGATGCCCGGGTTTGCAGGGTCGATGGCGAGGGCGCTTGCAGGCAGAATATCCGTCACCATATTCACCCACAACACCATTATGCCGGTCAGCGGTATATAGCCGAAGAATGACAAGATCAATATGACAAATACCTCGGCCAGGTTTGCGCTTAGGAGATAGTTTACAAATTTCTTGATATTGTCGAATATCCTCCTGCCTTCCCCTACCGCGTCCATAATGGTCTTGAAGTTATCATCAAGCAGGATCATGTCGGAGGCCTCCTTGGCGACGTCAGTACCCCTCATGCCCATTGCTATACCCACATCCGCCTGTTTTATGGCGGTTGAATCGTTTACGCCGTCGCCCGTCATCGCGACAAAATGCCGCTCTGACTGAAAGGCCTGCGCTATTTTGAATTTGGTCTGAGGGGTGGCTCTGGCCACCACATCTATCTTTTCCATCTCATGCGATAATTCACCCGCGCCCCTGTTGTCAACGTCCTTGCCTTCAGCCGCCCTGTCGCCGATCCCGATCTGTCCGGCTATCGCCTGTGCGGTCTTTTTGTTGTCCCCGGTGATCATGACAACCTTTATACCGGCGTCATGGGCTATTCTTATAGACTGCTTAACTTCTTGCCTTGGAGGGTCCATCATCCCGGTAAGTCCTATAAAGATCATCCCTTTTTCCGGATTTTGCCCTGATGAGCCGCCTGAAAGCTCCCTATAAGAAAACGCCAGGACCCTTAAGGCGGCCACAGCCATTGAATCTGCCGCCGCCATAATCTTGTCTCTGTCTTCCCGGACCAATGACCTTATTTCATCGCCCCTTAATATACTGTCACATTTGGCAAGGATCGAACTCAACGCCCCTTTTGAATAGGCAACCGTAGTGCCGTCCATCTTATGGATGGTCGTCATCATTTTTGTTTCGGAGGAAAACGGCACCTCACCCGTCTTCGCATATCTTGCCCTTTCGGTCTGCGGATCAAGACCGTTTCCGGACGCAAGAAGCAAAAGTGCGATCTCCGTGGGGTCTCCCAAATAGCCTTCCCGCCCCTTTGCATCCCTTGTAATCTTTGACTCGTTGCAGAGGACGGATGCCCTCAAAAGATGGCTCATGGCCAGCCTATCGGACCTTATCTCCCCCGTCTCCAGCAAGTTATCGTAAATATAAACCTTCTCTACAGACATCTTGTTTTCCGTAAGCGTCCCTGTCTTATCGGTGCAGATTACATCTATGGAACCCAGGCTTTCGACAACGCTCAGGTGTCTTACAAGCGCATTTTTCTCGAGCATCCTCCTGGTCCCCATGGCAAGGCCAAAGGTCAGAACCACGGGCAGGCTCGCAGGGACAGCGGCTACGCCGAGGCTTATCGAATTGATGAGGACGTCATAAAATGACATATGCTCAACCACATAGGACGTCACGGCTATGACCAGCACTATCCCTGCAATGGCTATGGTTATCTGTTTGCCGAGCCTTGCGACCTCAAGCTGAAACGGTGTGGGCCTTTCTTTTATCTCGTAAAGGTCTGTAGCGATCCGGCCTATCTCTGTGTTCATTCCTGTCGCCACAACCACGGCCCTTGCGCTGCCCCTTGTCACATATGTGCTTGAATAGACCATGCAGGTCCTTTCGGCCAAAATGGTCTCCGGGGCCGTCTCTTTTACGTCTTTGTCTATGCTTACGCTCTCCCCTGTCAGTATGGATTCGTCCACCTTCAGCCCGAATGCCTCAACGAGCCTGGCGTCGGCCGGGATTTTATCCCCTTCTGACAGGATGATTATATCGCCCGGAACTATTCCGATGGAATCTATCCCGACCTCACGGCCCTCCCTCAAGACCCTTGCCCTTAATTTCATAACCTTATGAAGGGCCTCGATGCTCTGGCTAGCCTTGTATTCCTCGATAAAACTGATAAGGGTGTTTAGAGTGATGATGGCGAATATGAATATAACCTCGTGCCACTTTGGGTGCTGGTGCGGGAGGTAACCGACCATAAGCGCTATAACCGCCGCGCTGAAGAGGATTATGTTGAAAAAACCGGTCACCTCACCCCAGAGTATCTTTAAGGCCGAGACCTTTTCAGCCTCTTTGATGCTGTTTGGGCCGAAGCGCCCGAGCCTCTCAGACGCCTGGGATTGAGAAAGGCCATTAAAAGAGGTCTCAAGGGCCTTGAGTACCGCATCAACACCAAGAGAATGCCAAGGCTTGTCCATAACTGGCCTCCTTTTTAGATCGTGCTACGGCAGCAACGCCTCAAAACTTCCTATGCGGATCGTGTAATGCCCCTATACTTCATCCTGTGCGGTGTGTCGGCTGCCGGGCCGAGCTTCTGTCTCCTGTCCTGCTCATAGTTGGAAAAATTGCCGTCAAACCAGACAACCCGGCCTTCACCCTCAAAGGCGAGTATGTGGGTTGCGACACGGTCGAGGAACCACCTGTCGTGGCTAACTATAATCGCACTGCCGGCAAAGTCTTCGATGGCATCCTCAAGCGCCCTGAGCGTGTTTACGTCGAGGTCGTTTGTGGGCTCATCGAGAAGGAGCACATTGGCCTCCTGGGTCAGCATCTTTGCAAGGTTCACGCGGTTCCGCTCGCCTCCAGAGAGGTCTTTTATCTTTTTTTGCTGATCGGTACCCAAAAAATTAAAACCTGCGCAGTACGCCCTCGAATTTATTTTGTAACTGCCGAATGTAAAGAACTCCGCCCCCCCTGATATCTCTTCCCAAACGGTCCTTTCCCCTGTAAGACTTGCGCGCGTCTGGTCCACGTAGGCCAGTTTTACCGTCTGGCCTATGGTCACGGAGCCTTTGTCAGGGGCCTCGACACCGGCGATAAGATTTAAAAGAGTGGTCTTCCCCGCTCCGTTAGGCCCTATCACCCCGACGATGCTCCCGGGAGGCACTAAAAAACTCAGGTCTTCGATAAGCAGGCGCTCTCCCTTGGCCTTTGAGACCTTGTCAAACCCTATGGCTACATCGCCAAGCCTGGGGCCGGCAGGGATGTATATCTCGCGTTCCTCTCTGGCCCTTTCGTACTCCTGGCTGAGCAGTTTTTCATACGCGCTGATTCTTGCCTTACCCTTTGCCTGCCTCGCCTTCGGGGCCATCCTGATCCATTCGAGTTCCCTTTCAAGGGTCTTTTGCCGCCTTGTCTCGGTCTTTTCCTCCTTGGCCAGTCTGTCTTTCTTTTGTTCGAGCCATGACGAGTAATTGCCCTTCCACGGTATACCGTGCCCGCGGTCAAGCTCCAATATCCAACCAGCCACTTTGTCGAGAAAGTACCTGTCGTGTGTTACGGCTATCACCGTGCCCTTGTATTCCCGAAGGTGATGCTCAAGCCATGCCACGGACTCGGCGTCCAAGTGGTTAGTAGGCTCATCCAGAAGCAGGATGTCAGGCTCGGTCAAAAGCAGGCGACACAGGGCCACACGCCTCCTCTCGCCGCCTGAGAGGGCCGGGACCGGGGTGTCGGCGGGCGGGCACCTCAAGGCATCCATCGCAAGATCGAGCCTGCTGTCCAGACTCCATGCGTCATACTTGTCCAGCTCCTCCTGGACCTTGGCCTGCTCTGCAATAAGCGCATCCATATCTACATCAGGGTCTGCAAACCTATTGTTGATCTCCTCAAATTTTTTTATGAGATCGGCCAGATACTGGACCCCTTCCTCCACCACTCCTTTTACGGTCTTATCAGGGTCAAGCCTCGGCTCCTGTTCAAGAAGGCCGACGGAATAGCCCTTTGATAGCATTGTCTCACCCATGTAGTCCTTGTCAATACCGGCCATTATGCGAAGAAGGGTGCTCTTCCCTGAGCCGTTAAGACCGAGTATTCCTATCTTGGCGCCGTAATAAAAGCCAAGCGTGATGTCCCTCAAGACCTGCCTGTTGGGCGGGAATACGCGGCCTACATGCACCATCGAGTATATTACTTTCTGAGCATTTGTCTCTTTAGACATCTCCAACTCCTTAAATTTTAAATAAAAAAAAGTTATACCAAATGCGGTCTTGATAACATAGTCAACCATAACAGATTCTTTGTGATTTAATATAATTAATATAATGATAATGCTTGGCTGCTTAAAGATTATCTTTACTAATAGAGTCTACTGTTTGATTTTATTTGGCCTGCCCAGAGGGACTCGAACCCCCAACCTACGGCTTAGAAGGCCGTGGCGTCACCTGAAACAGAGGAGTTGACGCCATATTGAACGACGAAGAAAGCGGCCCACTCTTTTTCCAGGGCTGTTTTCTCTGAATGTGCTCGTCGGAACAAAATCCGGTCAGGCCTATTCTGAAAAAGCGCTCAAAGCCATGCCGGCTGAGGCGGGCATTGGCCCGCCGGTTTTCTCTGGATGTCTCAATGGATTCAGGCGTTATTGCCGGCCATAAAATAGGACCGACCGGCACGACAAGGCAAGCAGCCCAGGCCCGGTTGTTATCAAACAGGCATTTGAGACTCATGTTCTTTGATCCCCTGAAATAAGTTGCAGCAAGGCCATGGCGGCCTCTTTAGGCCCTGTTGTTTCATATCCCGGGATTCCGAGTCTGGTGCGCAGTTCCCCGACAAAGACGCCACTGCGGACCGCCGCTTCAAAAATACCGGCGGCGAGCCCCTCGTGCAGCTCTTTGTACTGAGGCGGCCCGAAGATATTGGCAAAGTAGCTATGGACCAGACCGGTTGCAGTGGTGGTGCCCTTTGCCATCACGGCGCCGTCCCTGAAGACATCGAGGGCGCGGGCTGCGGAATCGCATTTTTCTATTATAGGGTGATCCTGGTCAACCTCTTCGTAATTGTTGGCATAGAGCATAAAATCGACCGGATATCCGTGCAGTACCTCCTCGATTGTGGTGATCGGCAGCACCACCCTGGCGTTCACCTTCTGCGGGCTCATGATGATGGCCCGGTCGATCTGATCGAAGGCATATCCCTGCTGCAGATCATCCAGCCGGATAAATGCGCCGGTCTCTGTGCCATATGCGATCACCAGGCCGTCCCTGTTTATCTCCAGAGAACCCATGTCATCCGCTACGATCTTCATTTCCTGGACGAGATCGCCGCCAAGGGTGCGGAATGCCTCAAGGGATTCTGATTTGCCTGCCGCCGTGTCGCCGATTATGAGGATATTCGCCTCGATGCCGCCCTTGAGCAGGATGCGTACCATTGCGCCATGGAAAGGCATGCGGCCCCGCTTCATCATGACGATATTGTGCAATGTCAATATCATCTTTTTCAAATAGCCGAAATAGCCGAAGCGATCCTCAAGGGGGATGGCGGCCGCCAGCAGTCCGTTTTCCATATCATCGAAGAAGACCGTTGGAAGATCGCCGAATTCCGCCATGTGCCCGGCTGGTGCGCCGAAGACATAAACGGCCTCGGGTCCGCCTGCGATCTGCTCGTTCGAGGCCAACTCAAACAGATTGGAGAGGGAAATGCCGAGTCCCATGAAGCGCCGGTGGAAATAAACGAAGATTACCAGGGGTCCCACCCGGGCCGGATAGCAGAGCCATTCCTCACCGGAGAGTCGGAGACCTTCAATCGGGTTTACCGGAACGGCACGGAACAGGCCGGTGCGCGTATTCATCGGCGGATCAATAACAAAAGGCGGTGCGAACCAGACCTGACGTATAAATGGTACATCGGCAAGGATATCTTTATATGCCGTTGGAAGATTGGAGCCCCTAGACGCCGCTATGACACCGGCATTACAGCCGGCGGCGACGTGGCGATAGATTCTTGGATGGGTACCGGTTATGTTTTCGCACATGTCCCTATAGAGCAAGAGCAGCTGATGGGCCAGGGCGACAAGGGTGTCGTTGAAGGCCCTGCATGGCCGCCGTTTGAAACCGCTAGGTCCGACCTCGGCAAGGAGTACCACGTATCTGTCAAAGGACCGCCAGTAGTCGTACATCCTCTCTACGAATTGATGCAGGGCGTAACGGTGGCGGTCTTCCGTGAAGATGCGGGCTGCCGGCAGGATCGAGGCCACCTGCTCAAGCGGGTGTTCGCTGAGGGCGCGCAGGATATTGATCATCCTCCTTAGATCGCGTTCACTGGCCACATCCGGGCCGAGAGAATCCAGCAGAGGGGAGTCCTGTCGGCACAGATTTTCGACAAAATCCTTGACGATATGCTCAAAGAGATCGCTGTGCAGCAATTCCCTTTTGGATGCGCATATTTTACCATCAGTATAGATGATATACTGCTGTTCCTCTCTGACAAACCTTTTAACGGCCATATTTTCCTCTCTTTCTTACGCGTTCTTATGCGATTAATTTTTTGCACAAAAAAGGCCGACGACCACCAGGTTAACTAGTGGTCGTCGGCCTTTTATCCCGGTCCGCACCCTTGTTCGAGCCCGTCCGGACATACGGCTTGTATTTTGTAGAATCCGACCGGCCTTTATTTATAAAGAATAAAGACCCTCCAGAATCTATTTTTAAGATTAAATTAAATGCCTAAGATGTCAAGTCAACTTTCCGGTCCAGCCTTTAATTGAAGAGATTAATCATTCGTAATCCACAGGCGCAGCCAGAGTGAAAAGGATTATCCTTTCCCCCGTAACTGTACTGATATCGGTGTGCAGACTTATCACCTTCTGCCCGACGATGGACTCCACCACCGCCTCCAGCAAAGGCCTTCCCTTTTCCAGAAGCGCGATCCGCACCTTTTTGATCAGTTCACGGCCTTTGTCGATTTCACCAGGCGTGGCAAGCTGGCGTTCGGCCTTTGTAAGGACCCCTTTTAGCCGCACCAGCACCATGTCGTCTGTAAAATAGGTCTTGGTTTCAAGGGGACCTCTGCCCATATATTCCTTTTCGAATTTGATGACGGCCTCGCTTATCTCGGCCTCGAGCTGCCCTTTTGTTTTTTTCATAGCTTTATTTAAAAGATATGGTGCCGAAGCACCCCAAATCCCGCATAAGCACAGGCACCCCGTCCAACTCCACATAATCCCTGTTTTCTCAAATCAACTAACAATTCACAAAATATCAAATTAAGCCAAAACTATTACATCATATTATTTTTCAATTGGCCTGCCCAGAGGGACTCGAACCCCCAACCTACGGCTTAGAAGGCCGTTGCTCTATCCCGTTGAGCTATGGGCAGACTGAAATCATGGTCTTGTATAATATCACATACAGGCCTTGTAAAGTGCCATTCTTTCCCGCGCCGGCATCACCTGCGAGACCCTCGCCTAAAGTCTGGTTAGTCAGTTGATCTTTTTATTTTTTTGCCTTCAATATCCCAATAAGCTTCATGACCTGGCTTTTAAGACTATCTAAATCCAAATCATTGAAAATAATGTAATCGGCCCGCCTGCTCTTTTCTTCCGGAGGCATCTGCCACTTAAACCAATCCCTGGCCTTTTGCGGCTCAATATCATTCCGCCTTACAAGCCTTTCCATGCAAAGCTCCTCCGGAGCCGACACGGTAATTATGAAATCAAACATATCTTCCCAGCCAGCCTCAAAGAGAAGCGGCACCTCCACAAAAACCATACCGGCCCCGGCTTCTGCAAGGCTCTGCAGCCGTTTATCCATAAGCCTGTATATCTCAGGGTGCATAATTCCTTCCACGTTTTTTTTTATCTCATCGCCGGACAACATGAGATCAAGGAGCCTCGCCCTGTCAAGCGAGCCGTCAGATTTTAGGATGTCTCTTTGCGTGGTGCGTACAAGCCTTTGGAGCACCTCAGAACCTGGCTTAACCACCTCCCTTGCAAGACAATCTACATCCAATACTGGGATGCCTTCTTGGGATATAAGCCTGGCCACAGCGCTTTTCCCAGCGCACATGGGACCCGTAAGACCTATAAGTCTTTTCGGCCAGTTGTCTTTTTTCTTGAGAAGGTATTTTGGCATGATATAAAATACATTTTAATATTATCTTTAATAATTTTTTATTCAAATGTCATTTTATCAGCCCGGCATATTAAAAGGAGGGTGAATATGTCCACTCGAATCGGCTTTATCGGCACAGGGATCATGGGCCAGCCAATGGCGCGAAATATACTCAAGGCCGGCTATGAAATCATAGTATACAACCGAACTCAAGAAAAGACCGGTCCCCTGGCAAGAGATGGTGCAAAGGTGGGGATGTCGCCAATGGAGGTGGCCGAGTGGTCGGATGTGGTGATACTCATGCTCACTGGTCCTGAGGCTATAGATTCTGTTTTAGGAGATGAAGACGGTCTGTTAAGAGGCATGTCCAAAGGTGGCATGATAATAAACATGAGTACGGTGGCCCCTGCCTATACAAGGTCTCTTGCGGCAAAACTTGAGACAAACGGCATCGTGCTGATAGATGCGCCTGTTTCAGGCTCAAGGAAGCCAGCCGAGGACGGTACACTGATAATCCTGGCCGGCGGCCCGCAAGAAAAGATCAAAAGGCTAGAATCCGTTTTTTTGACCATGGGCAAACGGATCGTATATTGCGGAGAGGTTGGACAGGGCTCGGGCATGAAGATGGCGGTAAATCTTCTTCTTGCCATCATGATGGCAGGGTTGAGTGAAGCCGTATCGCTTGGAGAACGGCTTGGACTCAATACAGAGACGGTACTTGAGACCATCCTTTCAGGTCCGCTCGGGTGCGGGCTTTTCAATCTCAAGGTCGATATGCTGAAGAATAATGTCTTCCCGCCTCAATTCCCGCTGAAACATATGGCCAAGGACCTTGGATTCATCATGGACACAGCGGATGAAAATGGCATATCCATACAGGTCGGCAAAGCAGCATGGCAGCTTTATCAAAAAGGACTGGAAAAAGGCCTTGGGGATCAAGATGTCGCGGTGGTTAAGATGATGATCGATTCAATTGACAACTAAAGCGGCATATGATTTTGACATTAAAATATTTTGTAAGGTAGTTTTAAATTATCTGTTAATTTTAAGTTGATTTTTTATTTACGTCTAGGTATAACAAAACGCCGCTTGAAAGATTTAGCCAGATATTGCGTGCCTGTTTTTAAAGAGCAACAGCATGATCAGGCTCAATGACGAAAGCAGATTATTATTCATTCATCAAAGGCAGTTAGAATAATGAAGAAAAAATCAGAAGACCCTGGATCGCCTCGAAGTATCTATTCAGCGGTCTGTGAATCGTCCATTTAACGCCAAATAGGCGTCCCCGGTTCACCGTCCGCACTTCAGCAGCGGTTCAATGGAGGTGAACCATGAAAATCTTTCCATATTCAATTCTGCCAGAATATCTTGGGCTGCCGAAACAAGGTGGCCGTAACACCCAATCCGCGCAAAATATAATGCAAAAGATATCGAGAAGATATCACAGGGCCTTAAAAAAAACAACCGGCGCTTGGGGCAAAATGCCCGTATAGACTCAATCAGGACGGAGAGCATGCAGTGAATATTTTTACGCAATTGTACTACAACTACCGGAGGATTATTAAGGCGATTCAGCTTTTCCTTATTATTTCAGGGCCAGGCATCATCGTGATGATCGCAGATAACGACGCAGGCGGCATTACGACTTATGCGGCAACAGGGGCGAAGTATGGCTATAACCTGATTTGGGTGATAATTGTCTTGGTGCCCGTCTGCTATTATGTGCAGGAAATGACCGTAAGATTAGGCGCAGTGACCAAGCGGGGCCATGCCGAGGCGATTTTTGCAGGGTTTGGTCCATTTTGGGGATGGTTTTCGCTCATTGATCTGATGCTGGTCAATTGGCTCACCATGGTGACAGAATTCATCGGAATGACGGCTGCCTTGAATATCTTCGGCGTACCGCCATACATGACCGTAATAGGTATGTATGCAGTAATGGGGATCATGGTTCTAAACGGCAGCTACTGGACATGGGAAAAAATCACACTGCTTTTTTGCGCATTGAATCTGATTTATATACCAGGCGCCTTCATGGTCCATCCATCTATGCCGGAAATTATACACAATGGAATAGTGCCCAACTTCCCGGGTGGCTTAAATAATGAACTCTTCTTCTTCCTAATGGCAAATATCGGCACCACCATCGCTCCATGGATGCTCTTTTTTCAGCAAAGCGCCGTTGTAGATAAGGCAATGAAGGAAAAAGACATCCCATGGGGTAAGCTGGACACATTTTTGGGTTCGCTTTTAACGGCCGTCGTCGCCATATTTATCATTATTGTTACCGGTACGATATTGCATGGGGTTAATATCGACGACGCAGCGCAAGCCTCTGTGATGCTAATGAAAACCAACAAATATATCGGCACGTTTATGGCCATCGGCCTCTTTGATGCCGGTCTTTTGGGAGCGATTTGTATTTCGCTGGCCAGTTCATGGGCATTCGGCGAAGTATTCGGTTGGGCGCATTCACTCAATTATAAGATAAGAGAAGCCCCATGGTTCTATGCAAACTACTTTTTAACTCTTATTACCGCCGGAATTGTCGTACTTATTCCTAATGCACCTCTGGTGTTGATTACTCTGTTCGTACAGGTTGTCGCTGTTACTCTTTTGCCTGCCGCCTTGGTCTTTCTGATCCTGCTTTTAAATAATAAAAAGACTATGGGCGAGTATACCAATACGTTATCGCAAAATATTATCAATATAATAATAGTTATAACTATTATAATTATATCAAGTTGTTATGGTATAAGTACTCTATTCCCGGATATGTTCAAATAATAGAAGGACGACCATGATAAAAAATTTTTTCAGCCACAACTACGCCAAGATCCGTGAAATCAACAAAAAATATGCGACACCTAACATAGAAATGTCCAAGTGGGTAAAACTTTCATTGTTATTGCTGCGCTTTTATCTGATTTTTTTGGTAGGTTTGTTGAGTTATAAATTTATAACCTTAGTACGATAAGGGATACCGCCTCATGAATACGTTGATTGAAAAAAAACAAGAACTGGTCGAAGCCGTATATTTCATCAGCGATATTATCGGCTCGAAGGTCTTAAACCATGGCAAAAAAATCGGGAAATTGCGGGATATCGCAATCCGCGAACACGAAAAACTCCCCACCGTAACCCATTTTATTGTTCACAGGCCCTTCGGCCACAAGCCGTTGATGGTGCCGTGGGAACGGGTGGTATCAATCAACATGCGAGAGATCATGGTCGATCTTGAAACTGTAGAACAATATGAAGGAGAGCCGGCTGAATCCCAGGTGTTGCTGAATGACCACATTCTCGACAAAAAAGTCCTCGATATGGATGACAACGAAATCGACGTAGTCTATGATGTTAAATTGGCCTTGCGTAACAAAACGCTCTACGTTACTGATGTAGATTTCAGTAGATATGCCTTATTGAAAAGACTTGGTCTCAAACCATTTGTGAAACTGCTGTTTGGAGGCTCTGATCTCCTGAAGGATGAGACCCTCTCTTGGTCCTACGTCCAGCCACTGCCGGAAAATATCAGCAGCTTCAAGGGCAATGTCAAATTAAACGTCCTAAAAGAGAAACTATCAGAAATTCATCCTGTTGACCTCGCGGATATTCTGGAGGAGTTGAACGAAGAGCAACGGCTTGTAATCTTTAACGAACTGAAAACCGAACATGCATCGGACACTCTGGAAGAAATAGAGCCGCGTGTTCAGAGAGAATTAATATCCTCTATTAAGAAAGAAAGGGCCGCGGAACTTATTGATGACATGACACCGGCACAGGCCGCTGATATTCTCGCCATCCTGCCTGCATCCGAAGTGGATGAAATATTAAAATTGATCAATAAGGAGAACGCTCAGAAGATACAGTACATACTGGATAAGCATGAAGAAAAAATCATCAACTTCTCGACGTCACACTTCATCAAACTCCCGCCTCATATTCAGGTCAGCCAAGTTTTGTTACAGTATCAAGAGATCGCAAAAGACAAAGATGAGATCATGTATCTATACATTGTTGATAAAAAAGACGCCTTACTGGGGGTTGTAGATCTAAAAAAGGTGCTGCAATCAAGGGCTGATAGCAAGCTTGAAGACATCATGACGACGAATGTTATTAATTTAAATCCAAAAAACACCTTACTGGAGGCCTCGGACATGTTTTCACGGTACAACTTCGAGGCCATTCCTGTTGTCGATGATCACGACGTGATTCTTGGGGTCGTCCTCTATCGTGACATAATGAAGCTCGAACACAGATTTGTATAAATAATCCGCGTGGCATGTCACACGGCGTTAGCTCAGATAGTAAAAAT
>JAJYLJ010000007.1 GCA_021787835.1 Deltaproteobacteria bacterium
CTCTTCCTGTGTAAGGATGCCCTTTTTTACAAGGATGCTTATAAGGACATCCTCCCTGCTGGCAGCCTCACCTTGTGCGTATGCAAGAGATGCGGCGAAAACCAAAAAGACTGTAATCAATGTAAAAGATAAAATTCTACCTATCTTGCCCATCTGTTCCTCCCTTTTTTATTTTTGTTTTTTCCAACTCATTGTCTTTCAAAGGTGTCTTGGTCTTATAAAACCTCCTTTCCAGCTTTTGATATATGCCTCAAGAATAACCAGGCTTTGTTACACAGAAGTTACGATTGTGTGGACTTTTGTTTTTCTGTTGACACTTAAGGTTGCCCCTGTCACACTGTTTGATAATGAAAATAGACGGATATCATGACCTGTTAGAAGCATGTTCTATCGAGCGAGGCTATTGGGATATCTGGGGCAGGGAGCACCCGATAGCAACTGAAACAGGGCTTAGGATTCTTTCGGAGATGGGTTTTAAAGTCTCTGATGAACGGGATGCCAAAAAGGCCGTCTTGAAGCTTCAGGAAGACAGGTGCAGGAGGGGGCTTGAGCCGGTCCAGGTTGTGGCTGGGGTACGCCCTTTTATCGATATATCTCTAATTCTGCCAAGTCTTAACGAAGATACCCGGTTTGAGTGGTCCATACTTGTTGAGACCGGGGAGGTCCATAGGGGGGTCTTTACGCCTTCCGGGCTTACATCCGCCGGTATGCGCCGGATCGATGGCGCAGGTTTTGTACATTACATTCTCAGGGTCTATGCGGCTCTGCCGCCTGGTTATCACCGTTTTTTTCTCTTTTCCGATGAAGGGGCCTTATCGCTGAGCATGTCTCTTATTGTATGTCCTGACAGGTGCTATGTTCCACAAGGAATATCTGGTGATGGCAGGACATGGGGGCCGGAGGTCCAGTTATACGCCTTGCGCTCGAAGCGAAACTGGGGTGTTGGAGACCTTGGAGACCTTAAGGCCGCAATCGAGCTTTTCGGGAGGCAAGGCGCCGGGATCGTTGGTACGAGCCCATTGTGCGCCCTATTCCACGAGCGCCCTTCGCACGTAAGTCCTTATAGTCCATCGAGCCGTCTCTTTTTGAATTATCTCTATCTTGATGTGGAGGCTGTCCCTGATTTTTCAGAGTGTGACGAGGCAAGGGGCATGGTTGGAGGCCTTGATTTCAAGTCGCGGCTTTTAAGTCTGCAAGGGCGGGAGCTTGTGGACTACGAGGGTGTTGCGGCCCTGAAGCGGCAGGTCCTTGAGGTATTGTTCAGCCATTTTAAAAGAAATCACCTTGACGCCAATGACAGGAGGGCTGAGGAGTTTCAGGTATTTAGAAGGTCCGGCGGGAAGATGCTCAGGCTTTATGGTGTTTTTAGCGCCCTTTGCGAGCATTTCAAGAAAAAAGACCCTGGGCTTTGGGGCTGGCCTGTCTGGCCTGAGACCTATCAAGACCCTGAATCCATGGATGTCTTGCGATTTGAGGATGGGCATGGAGATCGTATTCAATTCTATCAATATCTTGCATGGCATCTTGACAGGCAGCTTGCCTCCGCCGGACAGAGGAGCCTGGAGCTTGGACTAAAGGTAGGACTTTATCTGGATCTGCCCGTAGGGGTTGACAGGTCAGGTTTTGACGCCTGGTACTTCAGGGGGCTTTTCGCATTTGGCGCGGGGATAGGGGCGCCGCCAGATGATTTCAACCTAAACGGCCAGGACTGGGGGCTTCCGCCGATATTGCCGGCCCGTCTCAAGGCCGTGGCCTATATTCCTTTTATAATTATGCTCCGGAGAAACATGCGCTACAATGGCGCTGTCAGGATAGACCATGTTATGGGACTTAAGCGCCTTTTTTGGGTGCCGGCAGGCTTAAGGCCTGTAGATGGGGCGTATGTGAGATACCCGTTCGATGATCTTTTGGGCATACTCGCCTTGGAGAGCCAAAGAAACAGGTGCATGGTTATTGGCGAGGACCTTGGGACCGTGCCAGATGAGGTTAGGGCCAGGCTTGGCGAGACGGGGGTGTTTTCAACCAGGCTTATTTATTTTGAGAGGAGACAGGATGGCTCATTCAAATCCCCCGGGGAATATCCGGCCCAGGCCATGGTGTCCTCTACAACCCATGACCTGCCCACGCTTTATGGTTTCTGGCGCGGGCGCGATCTAGAGCTTCGCACAAGACTCGGCCTGTTTCCGTCAGAGGAGATAAGACGCAGAGAGGTTGCCGAGCGCGCAGGGATCAAGGCAGGGCTGTTCTTGGCTCTCAGGCAGGAGGGGCTTGTCAATGAAATTGCAGTTCAGGAAGGCGAGGGGGTGCCGGATGATATGACATGGGAGCTTGCCGCGGCGATTTATGGTTATCTTGCCAGGACTCCTTCTAAAATCATGGTGTTACAGCTTGAGGACCTTCTGGGCCAGGCCGACCAGGTGAATCTTCCAGGGACTGTCGATGAATATCCAAATTGGAAAAAGAGGCTTCCGGAGGAATTCGAATCCATTTTTAAAGATGAGCGAATCTTGCATCTTTTTAGTGGACTGAGGCGCTTTTTCACGTAAAAAAATGAAGATAGCTGAAATAGAAAAGACAGCCCTGATATATCATGATAGGCGCATCCAGTTTTCTGAAATCCACGGCTGGGTGGACGCCTTTGCCGGTCTTATGCGTCTTGGGCGTGGTGGCAGAGTGGTTGTTTTTTCTGAAAACAGGCCTGAGTGGATATATGCCCTCTTTGCCGCATGGCGTTTGGGTTGTACGGTTATTCCGGTTGACGCCCTTTCGTCAGCGGCTGATCTGGCATATATATTGGGCGACTCCATACCTGGGGCGGTCTTTGTCTCTGCGGCCCTTAAAGGGGTTTTATCAGAGGCGGTTTCGGTCGGCGCGGCCCTTCATCCTGAGCATATTTTTGTCTTTGAGGAGTTGAATATTGGGCCTTCTGACGGCCGGTCCGCATATGAACCCGATCTTGCCGACGACGATGTGGCCCTCATTTTATATACTTCGGGCACTACCGGAAGACCAAAGGGCGTCATGCTCACGAGGAGAAATCTGTCATCCAATATCAGCGGCATAACAGATGCGGGGATCGCCTCAAGGGATGACGTGCTGCTTTCCATCCTTCCGCTTCATCACGCATATCCATTGATGGTGACCTGTCTTATCCCGCTCTTTTTGGGCGCCACCATAGTCATGCTTGATAAGGTTTCTTCTGACGAGATATTAAGTGCATGCAGACTCAACAAGATCACCATATTTGTCGGTGTTCCAAGGGTGTTTGAGTTGCTCCGCAAGGCCATAGTCGGGCGCATACGCAAAAATCCCATCTTGTCAGGGCTCTTTTCAATTTCAAGGTCCGTATCAATCCTGTCTGTCTCGCGTATTTTGTTCGCAAGTCTGCACAAGAGGCTTGGCGGCGCCGTAAAATATTTTGTATCGGGCGGGGCAAGACTTGACCCTGAGGTGGCAGGGGATATCGCCGCCCTCGGATTTTTGGTGGTTGAGGGTTATGGGCTTACAGAGACCTCGCCGATCGTATCATTCAATCCGCCTGGCGCCATTAGATTAGGTTCGGTTGGCAGGCCACTTCAAGGGGTTGACGTCAACATCCTTGATGGCGAGGTCCTTGTGAGGGGACCGAATGTCATGAAGGGCTATCTGAATCATCCTGAGAAGACCAGTGAGGCCGTAAGAGATGGCTGGTTTTACACCGGAGACGCGGGGCGCCTGGATAGCGATGGTTATCTCTATATAACCGGCAGGAAAAAGGACATGATCGTCCTTCCAAATGGCAAGAATATAGATCCCAGTGAACTGGAGGGGCTGATAATAGCTGGATCTCCTTATGTAAAGGAGGCCGCCGTCCTTGAGCGAAACGGGCGGCTTTTTTGTCTTGTCCATCCTGATCTTGAGGCGTTAAGGGCGGACAAAGTCACCAATATAAACGATTTTGTAAAATGGGAGGTGATCGACAGATATAATAGATCTGTCCCTGATTACAAGAAGATAGCCGATTTCGAGGTGATCGCCACGGATTTGCCAAAGACCAGGCTTGGCAAGCTTAAGAGGCATCTTATCGGCTCCCTTGTCAAGGGACAAAAAAGGCGTCCTGATGCCGATGCGGCAGGTCCATCCGATGAGATTTATGGCGCTATAAAGAGATATCTTGAGGGCGCATCGGGACGGGCTGTTTTTTGGGACGATCATATGGAATTGGACCTAGGCCTTGATTCGCTTGGGAAAATCGAGCTCTTGAGCTTTATCGACAAGACGTTCGGGGTATCGGTAAGCGAAGAGGAGCTCTCACGCCTCCTTTTTGTGAGGGATCTGTATGACCATGTAAGAAAGAGGGCCATGAAGGTCCAGGAGGGCGAAACCGGCTGGCTGGATGTCTTTAGACCGGATGCCGGATTTGATATATACGAAAAGGGCCTTTTTGTCTCCTTGTTAAAGGTCCTTTTGTCCGCCTTTTTTAGGCTGTATTTCCGTCTAGGTGCGCTCGGCATGGAAAATCTCCCCTTGCCGCCTTTTATTATGGCGCCAAACCACCAAAGCCTTACCGATGGTTTTTTGGTTATATCGGCCCTTCCCTTTAACATCCTCAAAGATACCTATTTTATAGCCACCGAGGACTATTTTAGGTCTCCATTGAGGCTGGCCGTTGCCAGGATGGCGCACGTAATTGCTATTGATGTGAACAGGAACCTTGTTTTGGCGTTGCGAAAGGCCGCCTTTCTTCTTAAGACGGGCAAGATAGTAGTGATCTTCCCTGAAGGCGCGCGCACCAGGGACGGTGGCCTTCTGCCGTTTAAAAAGGCCTTCGCTATTTTGAGTAAAGAGATGGGTGCGCCTGTAGTGCCTGTTGCGATAGACGGCGCCTTTAAGGCGTATCCATTGGGCAGGGTTGTGCCGCTTCCATGCCGGATTACGTTAAGGTTTTTGCCTCCCATTTTACCAGCCGGAAGAGATCATCAGGCTATAGTTGATTTGACAAGGGCGGCCATAGAGGGCGAACTGAAAAAGACCGGCTGACGTCTCTTGAGACATTCGCCACAAGATATGCGGCCCCTGATCGATGTCTGCTTCTGCCGATACCCGATGCAGTCTGCCCATGCCGGAAGTTGTGCGAAATATTCCATGCTTGATCAAATGATATTTTAAAAGACGAGACCTTATGGCGCCCGGTCATCAAGACAGGCTGCGGCCCAGGGCATATTGCACCAGACGCAGGGCAGGGCGCTTTCCAGGTCTGTGGGCGGACCGCTGCCGGAAAGGAAGGCTGCCAAAGCTCCTTCTTTGTTGCATAAGGGTCTTGTTGTGATAATATTCAAAGATATTTTTTTAAGGAAATGGTCTTTTTATAAGGTCTCTAGTATGATTAAATCCATTTTTGCAATATTTTTATCGGTCTTGCTGGGTGGGTGCGCGCTTGTGTCGTCACCCAACGTTGTTTCGGTGCGTCCGCCCAGGCAGATAAACGGCCCTGTTTTGTATGCCCTTGGGCGGCAGGCCTTGCTTCCTTTTAATTTAACGGCCAAGGCGATGATCCAATTTACGTTAAAGGGCAGACCACAGCCCAAGATAAGAGGAAGTATAAACTGGGTGCGGGCTGAAGACGGCCTGAAATTGAGGATTACTGGCTTTGGTCCGATGGGCGTGACCGTGTTCGACTGCCTGGTCTCGCGTGGCTGGTTTTATCTCTATGTGCCATCGCATGGCGTTATCTACACGGCAAGTCTTGATGACTCCGCAGAGAATGGATGCGACCTGAATGGCCTTGCCGACGAGGCGGCCTTGATCCTTGCCCCATGGACCGCCTATCTTAAAGACGGCAGAGAGGTCCTGGATTGCCCGGTCTGGGGCGTTGATAATGCGCCTGATGACCCTTTGTGCATTCAGTTTATGGAATACGGGCAAAAATGTGTGGTTGGTTTTGCCCGTTCCACCCTTGCCCCTGTTTATTTTAAGCTCCATGGGCTTGATGTGAGATATGATGCGCCAGTCGCCCTCTCGGACGGCTCTCCGTATCCGGCAGGTTTCCATCTCGATATGGCAAGGCTGGGGCTGGATATAGATGTAGAGCTTAAGGATATCGAGACAAGCCGGGCGCCTTCCAAGACGTCCTTATTCAACCCTGCGCCCTTCTGCCAGGGGAGGATAGTGCCTCTTTATGTGTTGCTTCAAAAGATAAAGGAAAGCAACGCCTTGATGTAGTCTTAAAAGATCGCGGCTATTTGATTTTATGCAGTTGACGGACTGTGAGCCAGATAAGCCGGAATAGATAGCGGCCGCGACAAGGCTAACGCCCGGTCTTGACCGTATCGCCGCCCTTGCCGGCCGTCTCTTTGACGCCTTGTCCCCTTTGATATATGTCAACCGCTCTATTGTGCTCCGCGAGGGTCCTTGAGAAGTAATGAGTTCCGTTATTCTTTGATACAAAATATAAAAAGTCAGTCTTTTCAGGGTATAAGACAGCCCTTATTGAGTCGCTGCCTGGATTGGCGATAGGGCCTTTCGGCAGTCCTTTTATGCAGTAAGTGTTATAGGGTGTCTTGGTCTCCAGTTCTTTTTTTGTGAGTTTGGGTTTTGTGCCGCCATAAGGGTCGATCATCCCATAAGAGACGGTCGGGTCGGACTGTAGCGGCATGCCTTTTTTTATCCGGTTCCAGAAGACCCCTGCAATAATAGGCCGTTCTTCAGGCAAGACCGCCTCTTTTTCAACCATGGAAGCGAGCGTTAGGACTTCTTTCATGCTGAGCCCCATGGCCTTGGCCCGTTCATAAAAACCCTCTTTTTTCCATACTTGGTCAAGACGGCCGACCATGGTCTCAATGATTTTTTGAGGCGAGGCGGCCTTGGTGAAAAAATATGTATCCGGGAAGAGATAGCCCTCCACGCTGTCACCGTCTATCCCGAGTTTGTTGAGCAACGCCTTGTCTTCGGCCGCCTTCAAAAAACGTTCTTTTGGCATAAGTCCGGCCATTTCAACAAGCCCCGCGATATCGTAGATATTGAACCCTTCGGGTATGGTCACTATATGTTCGAGGACCCTGCCGCTTACGATATAATCCAGCATCTCTTCCGGCCTTTGGGTTGGAGAAAATTGGTATTCGCCTGCCTGTAGTCTTCCCTGGGCGTTTCTGACCCATGCGAGTATGCTGAAACCAAGGCTTGATCTTATCAGGCGTTTGTACTCAAGAAGCCTTGCAACCTCAAAAAACGTCATGCCAGGCGCGATGTTGATTATCTCCGGCCTGGAGGCGGTGCCTGCCGGCTTCATCCATTCATCCCATGTCATCCATGCCTCATAGCCTGCAATGAAGAGGCCGTAGAACAGGATGAGCCACCAGAAGTTCCGCCATATTTTCCGGAAGAGGCCCACTAAAAAACGTCTCCGTCGATGACCCCGGAATATACCAGCGCCGCTTCACCCTCCAGAAATATGTTCGATGCCTCCTGTCCGCATAGGTCAAAATATATGTTCAGGGATTCCCCGCCCCTGGTTTTGACCGTTACAGGTCTTTTTGCAACGCCAGCCTTTGCCGCGGCTATGATTGCGCTAGCAACCGAGCCTGTGCCGCAGGCCAGGGTTTCATCTTCCACTCCGCGTTCATAGGTGCGCACGATTACATCGGCGCCTTCTACCTCGACGAAATCCACATTAGTGCCTTGAGGTCTAAACCGCTCATGAAATCTTATACTCCTCCCGATTTGCTTGACATCAATCCGTTCTATGTCGTCAGCAAGGATTACGGCGTGAGGGACCCCGGTATTTATGAAGTGCACCTGCATCTTCAGGCCGTTAACCTCTATCGGTATGTCAAAGAGCATCCCTATCGGGCCTGGCAGCTCAAGTTTCACAAGCTGTTTATTTACCTCGGCGTGGATTATGCCGGCCTTGGTCTCAAAATTCAGCTTTGCCGGAGCGGCGCCTATAATGGTTGCAAATCTTGCGGCGCATCTTCCACCGTTTCCGCACATCTCGGCCTCGCTTCCATCAGCATTGAAAAAACGCCATTTAAAATCGGCTGTCACGGAGTTTTCAACCAGTATGAGACCGTCCGCCCCGACCGAGAACCTGCGCCTTGAGAGGCGTTTCGCAAGGCAAGGGCCGTCTTCCGGGCGGATGATGCCTGAACGATTGTCTATCAGAATGAAGTCGTTGCCGCTGCCGTGCATTTTTTTGAATGAAATTGGCATTGTTATCGTGCACATATAGACCTCTTAATTATCTTCACCCCTTATGAGGTTTTCATAGGTCTCGCGGTGTCTTATAATCCTGAAGCTGTCACCTGTAACCATGACCTCCGCCGGCCTGGGCCGCGAATTATAATTTGAAGACATGCTAAATCCATAGGCGCCGGCGCTTTTGATCGCAAGAAGGGATCCTTTTTCCATGGGCGGCATGGGCCGGTCCTTGGCAAAAAAATCGCCGGTCTCGCATATTGGCCCCACTATGTCAACTGGTTGCGATGCCGCCGCCGTCTCTTCAACCGGCACGATCTCATGGTGTGCCTGATAGAGGCTCGGCCTCGCCAGGTCGTTCATGGCTGCATCTACGATATAAAAGCGTTTTTCTCCCGTATCCTTTGTGTATAAGAGTTTGGTGACAAGGATCCCGGCGTTTCCACAAATGGCCCGTCCAGGCTCGATTATGAGTGTCTGCGGCATAGATGAAAGCTCGGGAAGTATGGCGGAGAGATATTCTTCAGGTTTGGGAGGCGCTTCGGCATTGTATTTGATGCCAAGCCCTCCGCCCATGTCAATGAATTTGAGGTCTATGCCGTCTCTTCCGAGTTCATCGACAAGATTCCTTATTTTCCTTGCGGTCTCCACAAACGGGCTGGTCTCCGTGATCTGAGAACCTATATGACAGCTTATCCCCACGACCTTGAGCCCGTCCATATGGCTTGCCTTGTGATACGCCTCTATTGCGTTTGCGCAAGCGAGACCGAATTTGTTTTTCTTGAGCCCTGTAGATATATATGGATGTGTCTTTGGATCCACGTCAGGGTTTACCCGGAACGATATATTGGCCTGTTTTTTCAATGCCGCAGCCGTATTTTTTATCGCATCGAGTTCATCCATGGATTCCACGTTGAACATCAGGATGCCTGAGGTGAGCGCATAGCGTATCTCATCCAGTGTCTTTCCGACACCTGAATATACTATTTTTCCGGCAGGGATGCCTGCCTTAAGCGCCCTGAAAAGTTCCCCGCCGGAGACTATATCGGCCCCGCTTCCAAGCCTGGCGAGCAGATTCAGTATGGAGAGGTTGTTGTTCGCCTTTACCGCGAAACATACTAGGTGAGGATGGGACGCAAACGCCTTGTCGAATGCCTCAAAGTGTCTTTTTAATGTGGCCGAGCTGTATATATAAAGGGGAGTGGATGCCTCTTCGACGATCTTTCTTACAGGCACGTCCTCACAGTAAAGTTCACCTTTTTTGAATATGAAATGGTCCATAAAATTTCCTGTTATTAAAGTGTTTTTAAGCTAACGCATGATCTCTACGCTTGCAGGTCTTGATGGTGGGCTTTCGTTTGGCGGCCTTGCTTGATCCACGGCTGTAACCCAGTATTCATAGGTGCCTTGCGGAAGAATAGTTCTGTCTATAAATCTGGATATTGCAACCGGCGTGTGATTGAGTTTGTCTATGAGTCCGTCCTTGTCGCGTCGGTAAACAAAATAGCCGGCAAGATCCGATTCCGAGTTTTCCTGCCATAGCAGTTCAACGCCATATCCTCCATTGGGCGCCATATTATGATATACGGCCACGAGACCCTCCGGGGCCCTTGGGGGTTTTATGGGCCTTGGTTGCGCCGTGGCCTCCTGGCTTTGCGGCCCTTCTATCTCTGTGCCGTGATATATAAGGACGGCGGAGACCTTGTAACTGTATTTTTCGCCCCTTTTTACGGAAAGGTCAAAGAAGCCGTTGGCGTTAACGAGTTCATGGATGGGTTTCCAGTTGTCTTTATCCGCCTTCGTTCTGTATATTCTGTATGAAAGAGGCCTGTCCACAGGCGTCTCGTTCGACCATGTAGCCGGTGGAAGCCAAGAGATGTATATGCCGTCTTGTGTTGGTTGCGCCATGAGCCGCGTCGGTGCTGTCGGCGGTACATGCCATGCAAAGGATATCCTGTTTGACGGATCGCTTATGTTCAACCAGCCCTTGACCGTGCGTACTTCATATATATATCTTGTACCAGGGCTAAGTGTGCGGTCCTCGTAATACATCTTTCTGGCCTTCTCGGGTTTTGCCTCGAAGGGCACCTCTATGGGATGACCGAATTCCGGCGGGCATCCCTCGCAAGTCTCATTAACCGGCGCCTTGGCTTTTAAGAGATCGAAGCCCTTAATGCCCTCGATAGGGCTTCCATCTCTGTTTCTTATTGGCACTGTCCAACTGAGCTCAACGCCGTTAGGCGTGATCCTGTACGACAGGTCTTTGATGGCGGTTGGGCGTATGGTGCCAGGCGGCACGGGCATACCCTTTCTTCCGCAGCCTCCAAGGAGGATGATGCAGACAAGGATCAGAAATGCAAATCTTATCTGGAAGCCCTTTCCGTTCACCCCTTTATCCCCATCTCCAGTTCCGCTCTTTTTATAGCCTCTGCAACCCGTTCCGGCCCGGTACCGCCGGTTGAACGCCTGGATTTTACCGAACCTTCAATTGTTAACACATAAGCCACGTCTTCTTCAATGAGATTTGAAAATGTCTTTAATTCATCAAGCTTCATCTCCCTGATTTCTTGTCCCCTTGCAAGACAGTGTGCGACTATTTTTCCCACCACTTCATGGGCCTGTCTGAATGGGAGCCCCTTTTTTACCAGATAGTCCGCAAGATCGGTTGCAGTGAGGAACCCCTTATCCAGTATGCGTGTTATGTATCTTTCGTTTGGGACGAGTCTTGCAACTATGACCGCCATTATTTCAACTGAGGCGCTTACGGTGTCTATTGCATCGAATAGCGCCTCCTTGTCTTCCTGGAAGTCGCGGTTATAGGTCATCGGCAGGGCCTTTATGGTGGTAAACATGGCCATCAGGTGTCCATAGACCCTGCCTGTCTTGCCGCGGATAAGCTCCGGTATGTCCGGATTCTTTTTTTGCGGCATTATGCTTGAGCCTGTACAGAAGGCGTCCGGCAGATCAATAAAGCCGAATTCGATGGTTGACCACAAGATGAGCTCTTCGGCAAGTCTGCTCAAGTGGGCCATGACAAGGCTGATGGCGGCAAGGAATTCTATTATAAAGTCCCTGTCGGCTACGGCGTCCATGCTGTTTGCGCATACCCCGTCAAAGCCTAACTCTCTCGCCACAAATTCCCTGTCGATGGCAAGGCCGGTACCGGCGAGCGCCGCGCTTCCAAGTGGACAGATGTTGACCCGCTTTCTGCAATCAAAAAGCCTTTCTCTGTCACGTTTAAACATCTCCAGGTAGGCCAGCATGTGATGCGCCCACAGCACTGGTTGCGCCCTTTGAAGATGTGTATATCCCGGGATTATGAGATCTGGATGACGTTTAGCCTGAGACAGGATAGACGCCTGTAGCCCTCTTACAAGGGCGTCTATCCTGTCTATTGCATCCCTGAGATAGAGCCTTGTGTCGGTAGCCACCTGATCGTTACGGCTCCTGGCTGTATGGAGCTTTTTGCCAGCCTCGCCTGTCCTCTCGACAAGTGCGTTTTCGATGTTCATGTGCACATCTTCCAACGTCTCGTTCCAGACAAAGATGCCACTTTCGATTTCAGCCAGTATCTCATCAAGGCCGCGGATTATGGTCTCGGCCTCATCCTGGCTTATTATATCTTGTCTGGCCAGCATCCTTGCGTGGGCCTTGCTTCCGGCTATATCCTGCCTGAAAAGCCTTTTGTCGAAGTGAATGGACGCAGTGAAACGTTCCACCAGCTTGTCTGTTCCTTCTGTGAATCTTCCGCCCCAGGGTTTTTTTATATCTTTGCTGTCAGTCATGGCGGCAATATTTTTTGAAATCCTCCCTTTATTATCCTGCAAGCGCCCTTAGGCCCCAAGGTGAAAGGCCAAGCGCCTTAAGGCCCACAAGCAGCTCTGTAAGTATGTCAGGAATCATCTCGGCCGTTCCATATCGTTGGCTCCATGGTATGAGTATTATATCGCCTGGTTTTATATTGTAGAGCAGCCTTGTGACCGCCTCTTCTATAGAGCGTTTGATATGGTTGCAGCCGCCCGGTGCCGGTTTTATCCTTAACGTCCGCGCCGGGTTTATGACGGTCAGGCCCATTGCATTTGCGGTGCGTATAAGGCCGAGGTCCTTGAATCCATAAGGGGGCATGAAATATCTCGCCCCCTTGTTTTGCAGATCCAGGGCCAAGTCTATGGCAGGTCTTAGGTTACGCCTTATTTCCTGTTCTTTTTTGAATATGAGCGGCTTATAAACCTCGCCGTGTATGCCTATTTCAAAGGCCTGAATTGGGGCGGTTGTCCTCGGAAAGGCCCTTGCCCTTTTACCTTCGATAAAAAATGTGGCCGGCACGGAAAGCTCGTGGAGCCGCCTGCATGCCGCAGCCGTAGAAGGGTTGGGGGTCTGGTCGAAGACAATGCCGACCGCATGGTTTTTCCTCGGGCCATGCGTTACTACCTTTCCGAAAAATGTAGCCTTGGGGCAGAATATCTCATATGCCGCCCCTGCCGCCGCCCCTGAAAACAGGGCAAGCCCTGCGGCAAGCCTTATCTTTGAATGTGTTATGTGTGGCACGTAAGTATCCTCTTTAGATAATTCATCATCTGGGCGGCCTATGAAGGGTCACTTCCTGCGCTCGATAACAAACCTTGCAAGCCCCTTTAAGACATCCCTCTCCCAGGACGGCTTAAATATATCAAGTATGCCGCAGCCTGCCTCTATAAGCCCCTCGGCCTTCTGTCTTGTATATCTGAATGCCCCTGTGGTATCAAGCAAGTCCCTTACCCAGTCAAGTTCTTCTTTTGTGTGGCCTTTCTTTTTTAATATCAAAAGAAGCCGCTCTTTCTCGGCACCGGCCGCCATTTCGAGACCTGCAACAAGCGGAAGTGTTAGCTTGCCCTCGGCAAGGTCTGTTCCGATGGCCTTGCCGAGTTCGCCGC
This sequence comes from Deltaproteobacteria bacterium, assembly GCA_021787835.1. Taxonomy (GTDB): domain Bacteria; phylum Desulfobacterota; class Dissulfuribacteria; order Dissulfuribacterales; family Sh68; genus JAJYLJ01. The sequence continues at coordinate 13,086 of JAJYLJ010000007.1, forward strand.
TGTCCGCAGTGTAATCCAGCAGATCGTCTATCATCTGGAAGGCCTGACCCAGATAGAATCCATAGTCAGAAAGGGCACTTATCTCTTTATCATCTCCTCCGGCGAAGACGGCCCCTATTTTGCAGGAGGCGGATATCAGCGCCGTGGTTTTTCTGTAGATTATGTCCAGATAGGTTTTTTCGTCAAAGTTCGGCTCCTTGGCGTGTAGGAGTTGCAATACCTCTCCTTCAGACATAAGTTCTACCGTTTCGGCTATGGTTCTTGCTATTCTGATATCGCTGAAACGGGTGGCGAGTTCTATGGCTTTTGCGTATAAAAAATCTCCGGCGAGGACAGTCCCCTGGTTGCCCCAAATTTCATATGCGGAGGGCTTGCCACGTCTGAGTTTGCCGCCGTCCACTACATCATCGTGCAAGAGGCTTGCCGCATGGAGATATTCGGGGATCAGGGCAAGGTCATAGACCTTACCGTCGGTATTAAGTCCGCACAGTTTTGCCGAGAAGACTGCAAGAAGCGGCCTTATCTTTTTGCCCCCGGCAAACAGTATATGCCCCGATATCTCATTTATAAACGGTATATTGGAGGCGTAATACCTGGACATATGCCCCTCAAGCCGTTCAAAATATGGCCTTAGCTGATCAAATATATTGCTCTTCATGCCTTCAGGGTTTTGGGCTATATAACATTACGGCCGGATTATCCTTTTTGATTATTAAGGAGATACCATATAAACCAGCAAAGGGCTACCCATTATGTATTTGGCGGATAAAGGCCTCCCTTTTTTTGTCAGACGCCTTCGTCAGTTTTTTGAGGCTGCCATGAATATAAGAAATGATATTCCCGCCACGGCCGAAGTTGCGGCACCAAAATAAAAGGTTGCGGCAGGGGCGATATGGTCCCATAGCCATCCTCCTACAAGACTTGCCGGAAGCATAGCGGCTCCGATAATTGTGTTATAAATACCGAAGGCCGTGGCTTTGCGTTCCGGAGGTATTATGGCGGCTACAAACGCCTTTTGTACCCCTTCGCTTAGGCCCATGAAGACGCCGTATGCGGCGAACAGAAACCAGACAGCCGTTTTATTTCGTGCGGTTCCAAAGCCGCAATAGACGGCTGAAAATAGCATAAAACCCAAGAAGATAATGCGTCTTCTGCCGAATTTATCCGCCGCCATACCGGCAGGGAGGGCCGACAGGGAATAGATAAGGTTAAAAAGGAGATATATAATCGGGATTTCCCTGGCGGAAACCCCGAGCTGTTGGGCCCTAAGTATAAGGAAGGCGTCACTTGAATTGCCGAGTGCGAATATGGCGGCGATGACTATAAACCACTTGAATCTCCGATTGAGGTGCATAATGGCAGGCGCTGGCCTGTGGAGACCTTCCGGTTCCGTGCCTCTCCTTTCTTCGATAAAAAGGATGATTAAGAGCACCGCTATTGCCCCGGGCAGTATGGAGAGCCAGAATATCAGTCTGTAGTTGTTCGGAAAGACCAACAGAATGGAGAAGGCGAGGGCTGGGCCGAGCATTGCGCCCATGGTGTCCATAGCCCTGTGAAACCCGAAAGCCCTGCCTAAAAAGGCTCTTTCCGTCGAGTCGGCTATAATGGCGTCGCGCGGCGCTGTGCGCACGCCTTTTCCGAACCTGTCCATGAAGCGTGAGGCCATGACATGCCGCCAGCCGGGGGCCAGCGCCAAAATGGGTCTGCTTGCCGTGGAGATGGCATATCCGGCCGCCGTAAGCCATTTTCTGTTGCCTATCCGGTCGGACAGCCAGCCTGATAGAACCTTCAGGATGCTGGCCGTTGACTCTGCGACGCCCTCGATAAGGCCTATGACGGATTTGTTGACCCCGAGGGTGTTTGCAAGAAAGAGCGGCACAAGCGGATATATCATCTCAGAGCTTATATCCATAAAAAAACTGACCAGCCCTGAGACGAATACATTCTTCCTGAGCCCGGAAAGGCCTTTTGATTTTTTTAATTGAGCCATCCGCTGAACCTTGTTTTTTTATGTCAGGTCTTTCAAGCTACCGGATCTTGCATAACATGCAACAAGTTTTGGGAAAAGATGGTGTTCAAGCCGGGTTTGAATAATTTTATTCTCAAAGCAAGGTTTGGCCGGGTTCTCTCAAATACCGTTCAGATTTAAGCGAGATTGTGCGGCATGTTCTATGTTGACAAATAGGCTGGTTTTTCATGATAATCATTTATTATAAATACATCCCCATGAAACTTCGATGACGTTGGAGGTCATCAAATGAGCGGGGCTATTTTAAAACTACCAACCTAGAGTCTCCTCCAGGGCGTTGAAACCCTTGAAGGAGGCTTCGTTTTTCCGGCCAAGAATTACAAGCCATTTATAAATTGCAGGGGTTGTGAAACGTGGCGCATGCCATGGCTGGGCCAAATTAAAGGAGGTAGTTGATATGAAAAAGAATATGGGGACGATTGACAGGGTCATAAGGGCAATCGTGGCGGCAATTATCGGCGCTTTATTTGTCTTTGGCTATATAAGCGGGGTGTTTGGGATTGTTCTTGTTGTCATCGCAGCCGTCTTGCTGCTGAGCGGCATTATCGGTTTCTGTCCGCTTTATGTGCCTTTCGGTATTTCAACAAGGAAAAAGGAGGGATAAATCTGCATGAGGGATATCGTGCGTTTTTAGGCTGGGGCTGTTCATGGGTTTAATTATTGACATGCTATAATTTAAGCTGAATAAGGGGGTTGAGGATGACAAAACTGCCCAAGATGTATTCTGACTTTCTGGAGGGCTATCCAGATATGGCCGCCGCCTATCAGTCATTGGGGAAGGCGGCGGGGGAGTCGGGGCCTTTGGAAGAAAAGGAAAGGGAGTTGATCAAGCTGGGTATAGCGGTAGGCGCCGGATCAGAGGGCGCGGTCCACTCCCATGTCAGGAGGGCGCTTGAGATGGGGGCGACCAATGAGGAGATCCGCCATGCAGTGCTCTTGTCAATTACGACAATAGGCCTTCCTGCAATGATGGCGGCGCTCACCTGGGCTGAGGATATCCTGAAGAATTAACGCCTTGAAATGCTTTCCTGTTGAACGGCGCTCCCCCTATTTAAGAGTTCATCCGATTTCAATGTATTGAAGGGTGCACAACATGTCCATCTGTCAATAAAAAAAGGTTTTTGAGTTCATCCGGTTGGAGGGTTGAATACCAATGGCCTGTGGCCTCGGCCAGCGCCCATGCCGCGAGGATTGTGGCGACGGTCATTGCCGCAATGACAAAGGGGCTGAGTCTTTTCCCTGTCACGGTTACAAGGGCAAGGCATCCCTTCGCGGGGCAGACGCCTACGCACTCCATGCAGCCTTGGCATTCAGGGGTGCGGACCGCTTCCTCCTCATAGACTTTAATGCAGGTTGGGCATACTTGTGCGCATTTCTTGCAGTTTATGCAAAGGGCTTGATCGCGGGCAATATGGACAGGGCTGAAACGGGCGATTATGCCGAGAAGCGCGCCATAAGGGCAGAGGAAGCGGCACCACGGATTGCGGACGAGGATAGATAAGACTATCAGTCCGGCAAGGACGGCCATCGTTAGGTGTGATGGCGACAGGAAAAAGAGGAGCATCCTGGCGTCCACGAGCCTGTTGTATGGGCTGTTAATGAACACATCGATCGCGTTAAGGTCCATCCGGAGGAGGATGACGTAGAGGAAGAAGGCAAGGATCAGGTATTTTATTGATGAAAGCGTGATTGATGACCAGGCAGGAGGGCAAAACGCGAGATTGAGTCTCTTGCCCAGGGCTTCGAGCAGGTTGGATGCGAACCCCACAGGGCAGATCCAGCCGCATACACCCTTTCGAAAGAGAAAGGCCGTGGCGATGACTGCGATAAAGATGGTAAGGCCGGCGGGATGTATGGTGTCATAACGGCCCGTGAGCGCAAGGCGTTTTAATGAGGTGAGGGCGCCTATGGGCAGGAATGCCTCGATTGACGGCATCTTTTGCACATAGACCTCGGATCTTCCGCTCAGCCACAGGTAATATTGGTGAAATTTATATCCTGCATAGATAAGATAGATAAGATAGAGGCTGAACAGGGACTGTATGGATCTTCTGATAACCTTGACATGCCATGGGTGGGATGAAGTTATCTCCAGGACTCCGGATATCTTTTTGTCATTGAGCTTGCAGTCTTGCATGGAGAGAAGCGCTACACCTAAGATTCCGGGTCATGTCGTTTGCAATATCTTGCCCCTTGCGCTTACAACTATCTTTTTAAGCGGGAGCCAGACCCCTGCCTCCTCCATCGCCTTTTTTAGTATGCCCAGCATGGCTGAACAGCACGGCACCTCCATGATGATCACCGTAACCGATTTGATATTGGCATTCTTGAATATCTCGGCGAATCTTTTTACATATTCCTGGGGATTGTCAAATTTGGGGCACCCTATTAACACGGCCTTACCCTTGAGGATGTCGCCGTGAAACGCCGGATATGCAAATGCAGTGCAGTCCGCCGCCACCAAAAGGTCTGTCCCTTTAAGAAAAGGGGCGGCAGGCGGCACCAGCCTTATTTTGACAGGCCAGTGGGTGAGCGCCGAACCAGCCTCGTGGCTTGTGGGCTGATTCGCCTTGTCGCACGCGCTAAAATCCTGCAAATGATCTGATGGGCATCCGCATCCAAGTTCCGCCTCGTTCTTTAAAGATGTTTGAGACGCTTTTTGTGCGACTAGATGTTCATGAACCGCCTGTTCGTCAAAGTCTTCGGCCACCCGTTCTATTATTTTCAGTGCTCCGGTAGGGCATTCGCCAAGGCATGCCCCCAGGCCGTCACAGTATTTTTCTGCAGCAAGTCTTGCCTTTCCATCGATTACCTGTATAGCCCCCTCAGCGCATGACGGTACACAGTTGCCGCAACCATTGCATAGTTCCTGGTCGATTTGTATTATCTTTCTCAGCAGGTTCATTTTTTATCCTTTTCCTTTAACAGCCTTTCGCGCTCCCCCCAGAGTTCCTTGGGAAGGCTTCCTATGCACTCTTTTGCGTATGGGCAGTAAGCGGCGCAGCCGAAATCTATGTTGGGATTGCGGATTTTATATCCGCATCCAGGGCAAGTCTGCCAGCTGTCATCTTTAAAAAATTCAATATCGCGGCCGCATCCAGGGCATTTTGTCTCGAATATGGCATCCGGCTTCCAATATCTGCTGTCCTGGCCTGGGCATTTCATGTCTAGCCTCCACTATCAGTCTAGGCAGGGTGAGGCAGTGATATTTATACCCAACCCTGCCGTTTGCGCAATATTATTTTTTAATTTTTATCCCAGGATGGCCTTAAGGTCTGCATCCGGGGTGGTGATGGGCTTTATGTCATAGTTTTTGACAAGCACGTCCAAGACATTCGGCGTTATAAATGCGGGCAGACTCGGCCCTAGCCTTATGTTCTTGATGCCAAGGGAAAGGAGCGTAAGGAGGATGGCAACCGCCTTTTGTTCGTACCATGAAAGGACAAGCGAGAGGGGAAGCTCGTTCACGCCGCAGTCAAAGGCCTTGGCAAGGGCGACCGCGATCTGGATCGCAGAATATGCGTCATTGCACTGGCCTACGTCCAAAAGCCTTGGGATACCGTCTATGTCACCCAGGTTCTTGTCAAAGAAACGGAATTTACCGCAGGCAAGGGTCAGCACCACGCAGTCCTTTGGCACCTTCTCTACAAATTCGGTGTAATAGTTGCGCCCAGGCTTCGCCCCGTCGCAGCCGGCGACCAGGAAGAAGTGGCGTATCTTGCCGGCCTTCACCGCTTCGATCACCTTGCCGGCTACACCCATTACGGCATTTCTGGCAAACCCTACCATCACCGAGCCTTTGTCTGTATCTTCATCAAAGCCCGGCATTTCAAGGGCCTTTGCTGTCGCCGGGCTGAAATCGCGGCCTTTTATATGGGTTACTTCAGGCCAGCCGACCAGTCCGCTTGTGAAGATGCGGTCTTTGTAGGAGTCCATGGGCTTCTGGATGCAGTTCGTGGTCATGACGATCGGCCCGGGGAAGGCCGGAAACTCCTTGTGCTGATTCTGCCAGGCCGTGCCGTAGTGGCCGTAGAAATGCGCGTATTTTTTGAGCCCGGGATAACCGTGGCACGGGAGCATCTCGCCGTGGGTATAGACATAGATGCCTTTACCCTCGCTCTGTCTGAGTATCTCTTCGAGATCCTTGAGGTCGTGGCCCGAGACCAGGATGGCCTTTCCTTTCTTTGCGCCAAGCGGCACCTTGGTTGGCACCGGGTGTCCATACGCGCCCGTGTTACCGGCATCCAGGAGCTCCATGGCCCTCAGGTTTATCTCCCCGCACTTAAGGACCAGGCCGATCCAGTCGTTGAAACCAAGGCCCTTGTCAAGGGTTGCGGAAAGCGCCTCATGGACAAAGGCATAGACCTTGTCGTCTTCCTGCCCGAGTATCTGGGCGTGATCCGCATATGCGCAGACCCCTTTTAGTCCATAGACCAGGGTTTCTCGGAGGGAGCGGATGTCAGGGTCGATTGTCTCGCCGTTTGACATGATCCCGTGCTCCTCGCCCTGCTTGACTAGGTCTTCCATGGTGCCTGCCGGTTTGAACGTGGTCGGCCCTTCGCAGAAATCGGTTTTGCCACCTGCGGCCTTCACTTTGTCCCTGAGCCTGTCTCTGAGATCGACCGTGCGCTGGATCAGTGCTTGAAAGCGCTTTGGATCAAAATCCACATTTGTAAGTGTTGAAAATACCGCCTCGCAGGTAAAGACATTTACCTCATGGTCAACGACTCCTTCCTTCCTTCCTTCCACAGCGTAAGTGGCCAGCCCCTTTAACGCATATATCAAGAGGTCCTGAAGGGCGGCCACATCTGGCTGTTTCCCGCATACGCCTACACTGGTGCAACCTTTTCCCTTTGCCGTCTGTTCACATTGAAAACAAAACATCTTGTTGTTCCTCCCTGTTTTTATTATTTATCCGCTGACGTCTCCTTTGTGAGGCATCGGTCTTATAGTTTGATCATATGATATCATGAAATGAATTCCCTTGACTTAAGTCAAAGTTCACATATAAAATTTTAATAAAAGTATAGTTGGATACAAAAATCCTAAGTAAAAGGAGGCCAGTTATGAAGCGTCAAGTCGAAATGGAAGGGGCTATGCTGGTAGCGCATCGTGACTTTATGAATAACCTTGAGAAAGCTATAAATATCCTAGAAAAAGAGATAAATGAAGCCAAAGAAATGACACATATATGCACTGATGAATGGTGTAAGGCAACCGAGGATTATCTTGATGAACTACATAAAGATATCTTTTCAATAAGTGAGCCTAGATGCTCCACTAAAGAAGATTCTGATAGGATAAAGGCCCTCAGGCGCAGGATAAAAGATCTTTATGTTACATATAAGGCCAGCAAAAAATAAACACCTCTGGGCAACCGGCATGTTGGAGCCGGGGGCCTTCATTTCGGACAGATGACGTCCTCTTATCCACGGGCCAGGGTGGCGGCTCCCAGCGGCCGCCTATACAGAATCAACGGTCCCGGTCTGCCCTGACCGGGGGTCCATCCGTGGGTCTAAAAGATATTCCTTGATTAATGATAGGGCGATATGATGACGTCACGTTGCGAGTTTACCGATGGCCTGGCAAACATTGGGTCTTACGCCTGATTTTGATTTTGCCTACGTGCGCCACAGATTCTTTTCAAAAAGGGGCAAAATTTCATCAAAAGGGACGGGTGGGCTGAATAAGTAGCCTTGTATCTGGTTGCACCCGAGCCTTTTTAGTATATTGAGTTGTTCCCTTGTCTCAACTCCTTCGGCGCACACCTTGATCCCGAGCGCGTCGGTCATGGCGAGAATGGCCTGGACGATCCTCATACTTTCCAAGGAGGTTGTAATGTCCCTGATAAAAGATTTGTCTATCTTTACAAGGTCGATGGGCAGATCCTTTAAATAAGAAAGCGAGGAGTATCCTGTTCCAAAATCATCCATGGCTATGAGGATCTCGTGTTCAGAGAACTCATTGAGTATAATGGAGAGTTCCTTTGCATTTTCCATGAGGAGGGTCTCTGTTATCTCCATCTGTATCATCTTGGGCGGGATATCGTAACGTCTGGATAGATCGAGTATGGCATCCAGCACACGTCCCCGTTTGAAGCACATGGGCGAGAAATTTATTGCGGCGCCGAGACGCCTTCCTTCGGCTTTGAGCGTAGCAAGGTTCTTTGCTACTATGTCCATGAATTCCATGGTTATGGGCACGATAAGCCCGGTTTCCTCGGCAATAGGGATGAAGTTCGAGGGGGCTGTGATTGTGCCGTCCTCTTGCCTCCATCTTATAAGGGCCTCAAAGGCCATGATATTACCTGTCAAAATCTCAACCTTTGGCTGATAATAGGGCACTAACTCCCCCTTGCCGAGTGCGGATTTCAGCCTATTTATGAGTCTCATCCTGTTGTTGGCCTGCTCGAACAGCGATTTGTTGAAGAATCTGTAGGCGTTTCCGCCTGACCTCTTGGCATCGATCAGCGCAAGCTCCGCGTTCCTTAAGAGTTCTTCCGCCTTTGTGGCGTCATCCGGATAGACGCTTATCCCCATACTTGCCGTAATGTGGACCGCCATGGAACTGGGCCTTAACCCCCGCAGATGGGTATTTAACTCTTCCAAAAAACTTGCGATGTCTGAACGTCTTGATCCGTTTTTTAAAATGGCGGCAAAGCAGTCTTCTCCTATCCTTGCGGCATGGGTATCTTTGGCCACCATGGTTTTGAGTTTCTCTGCAATCTCTTTGAGGATTACATCGCCCGTTTCATATGAGAGCGCCTCATTCACCTCCTTGAAACGGTCTATATCGATCATGATCAGATATGACCTTTCAATATGGTTGTTGAGCCGGTCTTGTTCTATCATATCCGCCAGGTGGTCTATCAGATGGGTACGGTTTACAAGTCCAGTGAGCGGATCAAAATATTTATAGAATTTGAAACGCTCCTGATATTGTTTCGTCTCAGTCAGGTCATGAAAGATGGAGATATAATTAGACAGGTTGCCATTGATATCCCTTACCGCCTGGATGGTGAGCCATTCAGGATATATCTCGCCGTTTTTTCTGCGGTTCCATATCTCTCCGCTCCACCTGCCAGTATCTGAAAGAGATTTCCACATACCGGCATAGAATTGCGCATCATGCCGGTCAGACTTGAGTATCCTCGGGTTCTTTCCGGCCACCTCCTCGTTTGTATAGCCGGTAATGGCAGTGAACGCTGGATTGACCTGGATTATGTCCCCGTTTGAATCAGTGATTACGATTCCTTCTATACTTAATTTAAAGATCGTCTTGGCGAGTTCCAGCTCATATATCGTCTCTCTGACTCCGGTTATGTCTCTCGCTATAACCATAAGACCTTCTCTTGAACCGTCTGGTTTGAAAAAGGGTGTCTTGAGCACATCCAGTAAGACTTGTCTGCCGTCAGGCATTTTGACAAGCTCATCATCCCTCTTTGTCTTGCCAAACTGCCAGGCCAATTCGTCGGTTTTTGCACAAACCAGCAAGGTCTCTTTGAAGGATGGGCAGAATGCCGATATGTCCAAATCGGTCTTGCCTATATACTCTTCTTCTTTGAGTCCAAATAGTTCAAGCGTTGCCGCATTGGCCTCTATCCACCGGCCATTGCCATCCTTTAAAATGAATATATCCGGCATGGCGTTTAATAGTCTTGAGAGATGCCCGTTGCAATCACACTTGAAGATGTCTCTTAGTTCTGTGCGACCCATATTATGCGTATCTTGCAGATATTAATTCCAGATATGTGCAAGGTTAGTCTTGCACGGCCAGCGATTAGTGGTTCGAGATAATACGGTTTGGCTATAAAGAAACATCTCGATGATTAAATAAAATTAAGATCATGCCCTTGAAAAAGGCGTCGGTTCATCAATGCGCATGGATCTCCCCCGTGTTGGCATCCTGTCTTGAAAACCAGTCGGGCGCCTCTATAAGGCCTTTTTGTGTGTCAAACATATCTTCATCGGCGACGGTCAGGGCCTTGGTCAGGACTTCGTCCATGTTTTCGACCAATTCTATCTTGAGGCCCTTGGTGACCTTTGCCGAGATCTCTTTTATGTCCTTTTCGTTTTCCTTTGGTATCAGCACTGTCTCTATGCCGGCCCTTCTTGCGGCAAGGAGTTTTTCTTTAAGACCGCCTATAGGTAATATGCGGCCCCTGAGGGTGATTTCACCGGTCATGGCGATATCGTGCCGGACCGGTATTTTCAGGAGGGCCGAGACAATGGCCGCGGCTATGGTGATGCCTGCGGATGGACCGTCTTTAGGGATAGCCCCTTCAGGCACATGGACATGGATGTCAATCTTTTGATAGAAGTCCCACGGGAGTCTGAACTGATGGGCACGTGACCTGACATAGCTCATTGCGGCCTGGACGGACTCCTGCATTACATCCCCAAGTTTGCCTGTAATGGTGAGGCTTCCCTTGCCTTGCATTATAACCGCCTCTATCTGCAAGAGCGCTCCCCCTGTCTCGGTCCATGCAAGCCCTGTGGCTACCCCTGTCTGGTCCATTTCTTCTGACTGTCCATGCCTGTAACGTGCCACGCCAAGATAGCGGCTTACCGACGAGTGGGTCACCTTTATCTGTCTTGTTTCTTCCCTGTTTTTTACTATTTCTTTGGCCACCTTCCGGCATATTGATGCCAGCGCACGCTCGAGATTCCTTACCCCCGCCTCTCTTGTATAGGACTGGATTATCTCAAGGATGGCCCTGTCCGTTATCTGCAACTGTTCCGCATTAAGCCCGTGGGCCTCCATCTGGCGCGGGAGCAGGAAACCCTTTGCTATTTCAACCTTTTCCTCTTCAGTGTAGCCCGGAAGCTCTATGATCTCCATCCTGTCTTGAAGGGGCAGGGGTATGGAGTGCAAGGCGTTGGCCGTTGTGATGAAGAGCACCTCCGAGAGATTGTAGTCAAGGTCCAGATAGTGGTCGTTAAAGGCGATATTTTGTTCCGGATCCAACACTTCAAGAAGGGCTGCGGCAGGGTCACCGCGAAAGTCGGTGCTCATCTTGTCCACTTCATCCAAGCAAAACACTGGGTTGGATGACTTGGCCTTTTTGAGCGACTGGATGATCTTGCCTGGCAACGCCCCTATGTATGTCCTTCGGTGTCCACGGATCTCCGCCTCATCCCTTACGCCGCCAAGAGACAGCCGCACAAAGTTCCTGCCAAGGGCATGCGCGACTGATTTGGCTAAAGATGTCTTGCCAACGCCTGGCGGGCCTACGAGGCATAAGATCGGCCCCTTCATTTTTTTTACCAGGGATTGCACGGCGAGATATTCGAGTATCCTCTCCTTGGGTTTTTCAAGGCCGAAGTGTTCTTCATTAAGAATTTTTTCTGCCTCTGATATATCGTGTTTGTCTCTGGTCTTTTCAAGCCAGGGCAGGGATAGCACCCAGTCTATGTAGTTTCTTACAACCGTGGCCTCGGCGGACATTGGGGCCATCATCTTTAACTTTTTCAGCTCGTGCCTGATCCTGGCGGATGCCTCCTTTGTAAGTTTCTTGCGTTTGATTTTTTGCTCGATTTCATTTATGTCGCTTTGTGAGTCGTCTTTCTGCCCTATCTCCTTCTGGATGGCCCTGATCTGTTCATTGAGGTAGTAGTCCTTCTGATTTTTTTCCATCTGTTTCTTGACCCTGTCTTTGATCCGCTGTTCCGTAAGCATGATCTGGGTCTCGGTGCGCATCATGGCGTATAGCTGCTCAAGGCGTTTTCCGGGATGGGTCTGTTCGAGCAGAGTCTGTTTGTCAGAGACCTTTAGAGGCACATGGGCCGCAATGGTATCTGAGAGTCTTGCCGGTTCGGTAATGGAAGAGATGGACAGCGCCACTTCGGGCGGTATTTTTTTGTTCAGTTTTACATATTCATCAAAGGCGTTCAGTGCAAGTCTCACGAGCGCTTCCATTTCCGAGCGTGATTCGTTTTGCGGTTGGGGCAAAGGCTCCGCTTCAACCACGAAATAGTTGGGGTTTGATACAAATCGTTTGATAACAGCCCTTTTATTGCCTTCTATCAGGGCCTTTACGGTGCCGTCTGGCAGGCGCAGGAGCTGAAGTATGGTGCCCAATGTGCCGACTTTGTATATATCGTGTTCCGTCGGGTCGTCCACCTTTGCATCTTTCTGGGCGGCCAGGAATATTTCCTGCTTCGACGCCATGGCCTCTTCTATGGCCTGTACTGACTTTTCTCTTCCAACAAACAAGGGGGTTACCATATGGGGAAAGAGTATCATATCCCTTAATGGCAATAGAGCGGCATTGATGGTCTGCGGATCGTCTTTTGCAATGGTCTGCATAGATACCTGGCGTGTTTAGGGGCCCGCCAGCCCGTAGTTTTGATTTGCCAGCCCGTCCTCTTTGGGCCTGACGCCTTTAGGATGTCTGGGCTTTTGGTTCATATAAAAGTATGGGTTCGGCCTTGTTCAAAATAACATCTTCGCTTACCACGCATTCCCTGATTCCTTGACGGGATGGAAGTTCGTACATGACATCCAGCATGGCCTGCTCAAGGATGGCCCGCAAGCCCCTTGCACCTGTCTTTCTTTTTATGGCCTCCTGCGCGGTGGCCTTTATCGCCCCATCGGTGAAATGGAGTTCTATGTTGTCCATGGCGAAGAGTTTTTGGAATTGTTTGATCAGCGCATTTTTAGGTTCCTTGAGTATGCGTATAAGCGCGTTCTGGTCAAGCTCTTCAAGGGCCGCCACGACAGGCATACGTCCTACGAATTCAGGGATCAGCCCGTACTTTATCAGGTCTTCCGGCTGAATACTCTGGAGTATGTCGCTTAAGGGGATGTCTTTCGTGCCCTGGACGTTTGCACCAAAACCTATGGATGAGCTCCCCATGCGCGTCTTGACTATGGAGTCGAGCCCAACAAAGGCCCCGCCGCATATGAAGAGGATGTTTGTGGTGTCCACCTTTACGAAATCCTGTTGTGGATGTTTGCGCCCGCCCTTTGGCGGGACATTTGCAAGTGTGCCTTCGATGATCTTGAGAAGGGCCTGCTGCACACCTTCCCCGGATACATCCCTTGTGATGGACGGGCTGTCCGTCTTTCTGGCCAGTTTGTCGATTTCGTCGATATAGACGATGCCGCGGCTTGCAAGTTCAACATCATAGTCAGCGGCCTGAAGCAGACTAAGAATGATGTTTTCCACATCCTCGCCCACATAGCCGGCCTCTGTCAGTGTTGTGGCGTCGGCGATGGTGAAGGGTACGTTTAATATCTTTGCAAGCGTCTGGGCGAGCAGTGTCTTGCCGCTTCCAGTTGGTCCGGTAAGCAATATGTTGCTTTTTTGCAGTTCCACATCCCCTTCCTGGCCTGCCTTCGCATCTATTCTTTTATAATGGTTGTGCACCGCCACGGAGAGGATTTTTTTCGCTGTGTCCTGCCCTATCACATACTCATCCAAAAGGGCCTTGATGTCTGCCGGCTTAAGAGATTTGGCGGTTTTGCTCTCAGGGTCTTCGGTCTTGTCATACTCCTCCGCAATGATGTCGTTGCAAAGCTCTATGCATTCATCGCATATATAGACGCTGGGGCCTGCAATAAGCCTTTTTACGTCATCGTGGCCCTTGCCGCAGAAAGAACAGCGCAGCTCGGGCTGGTTCTCCGAGTCTTTTTTCTTAGCCATTTGGTTTTTCCTCCTGGAGGGAAACGCGTTTTGTGATAACTTCATCTATCAGACCATAGTCTTTGGCCTCTTCCCCGCCCATAAAGTAATCCCTCTCCGTGTCTTCCTGAATCTTTTCTAAGGGCTGGTCCGTGTGCGCGGACAGTATCTCGTTCAATCTTTGACGAAGTCTGAGTATTTCTCTTGCATGTATGTCTATATCTGTGGCTTGGCCTTGAAAGCCGCCCATGGGCTGATGAATGAGTATCCGCACGTTCGGCAGGCAATAGCGTTTCCCTTTGGCGCCAGCGGCCAGAAGGAAGGCCCCCATGCTGGCAGCCTGTCCCAGGCATAGGGTGCTTACGTCTGGTTTTATGTATTGCATGGTGTCATAAATTGCGAGTCCGGCGGTCACTATCCCGCCAGGTGAATTTATATAAAGCGTGATGTCACGTTTTGGGTCTTCCGCCTCCAGAAACAAAAGCTGTGCTATCACCAGATTCGCCACGTCATCGTCTATCGGTCCGCCCAAAAAAACTATGCGTTCCTTGAGCAATCTGGAATATATGTCATAGGCCCTTTCACCTCTAGGGCTCTGTTCTATAACAATGGGTATTAAAGGCATTAAGTCAACCTCCTTGGGGGGCTGCCCCATTCTTTGTGAAGTTCAATTTACCGCGGCCTGTGTTTCAGCGAGAGCCGGTTTTATGATTGCGCGTTCGAGGATGAAATCAAGTGTCTTCTTTGCCCGCAGCTTGGGGAGCACGTGCTGGATAAGTGCGTCGCTGATCTCCTTTTTGTCCAGCTTGACCGTGGATTGGGTGTCGACATGCCTTGCCAGCTCCTCGTTTTCCACCGTTATATTTTCCTTATCGGCGATCTTGTCCATTATAAGTTCTGTTTTTACCTGCTTCACAGCATCGTCACGCATTTTATCTTTCAGACGGTCTTCGGAAAGGCCGGCTTTTTCGAGGTCCATTCCGCGTTCGTGCAGATGGCTCGATATGTTGTCGATCATCTGATTGAGTTTTGTCTCAATGAGGCGTTCGGGTATCGGGAAGTCCGTTTTACTGGCAAGCTGATCGAGCACTTGATTTCTTATATTCGCCTGCGCAGCCTCTTCCTTGTCCACCAGTATTTGTTTTCTGAGCCGCTCTCTCAAGTCGTCAACCGTTTTGTAATCAGGGCCGAATTTTTGTGCGAATTCGTTGTTCAGTTCAGGCATTATACGTTTTTTTATGTCTTTTAATGCCGTGTTATAATAAACCGTTTTACCAGCAACCTTTGCATTGACCGCATTTTCCGGGTAGGTGATGGCTATTGTCTTTTCAGAGCCCTTGGTCATACCAAGCATTTCTTTTTCAAATTCTTCGTTAAAATACCCCTTGCCGACCTCAAGATAATAATCCTTTTCCCCGAGTCCTTCTGCAGGCTCTCCATCGACCTCTCCAGAGTAATCTATGATGGCGATGTCTCCATTTTGCAGGGGGCGGTCTTCTTTAAGAGGCTCTATTGTGCCGAAGTGTCTCCTGAGGGCCTCGAGTTGTTCCTCAATTTCTTCGTCTGTTATGGTGACCTCAGGCCGTTCAACTTCGATCCTGTTGTAGTCAGGCAGATCGATTTCGGGCCACAGGTCAAGGATGACGGAATATGAAAAGGCCTCGCCGGTCTTTATTGTGGATGCCGAATCGAGCTGTGGTTGCAATATCAGGACCAGCTTGGCTTCATCAATGGCCTTTGGCAAGGTCTTGCCTATAAGGGCTTCGAGGACTTCACTTTCAGCCTGTTGGCTATATAGCTTTTCCATCATCTTTCTGGGTATCTTGCCTTTTCTGAACCCCTTTATCTTGGCTGTCTGATTGAGTTTGACATATACGTTGTCAAACTCTTTTGCAACCATGTCCGGGGGCAGTTCAACCGAAAGGCGTTTTTGAACAGGGCTTATCTCATCTATGGTTACCTTCATCAACCTTCTTTCCTTCCTTGATTTTGATTATTTATTTAAAATAATTATTAAGTTTAAACTTAAATATGTTTAGGCCCAAGGTCTGCGCAGAGATTAGATATTTACGCAATATGCCGGCAATGATACGCCCTGGACATGCGGCTGGTGCGAGAGGCGAGGGTCGAACTCGCACAGGTTACCCCGCTGGATCCTAAGTCCAGTGCGTCTGCCAATTCCGCCACTCTCGCACGGAAATACATTTGTTGCAATCTAATCTAGGCTAAAATTGAAGTCAAGAAATGCGCTTGCATTAGAACGGGCTTGAGGTATAAAAACATCTCTATCTTGTTTATTAAATTTATTAAGTTAAATCTATTTAAAGGAGAATGAATATATGGGCCAGTTGGAGCGTACCCTTTCCATCGTAAAGCCTGATGGAGTCTCAAGAGGGCTTATAGGTGAGGTCGTAGGCCGTTTCGAAAGGGCAGGGATAAGGATTGCGGCCATGAGGATGCTTCACATGGGCAAAAAAGAGGCCGAAGGTTTTTACGCGGTCCACAAGGACAAGCCATTTTTCAGGACCCTTACGGATTTTATGTCCTCAGGTCCTGTCGTTGTAATGGTTCTCGAGGGTCAGGACGTGATCAGGCGGAATCGTGAGCTTATGGGGGCGACAAATTATAAGGACGCAAAGCCCGGTACAATAAGGGCGGATTTTGCAAACGATATAGAAAGAAATGTGGTCCACGGTTCCGATTCCCCTGAGAACGCGGCCAAGGAGATAGCCTATTTTTTCAGCGTGCTTGATATAACTTAAGCCTCAAGGGACCTTATGAATTGAAGCCCGGCGGTGAGATCGATCTGATATCAAGGCTGGCCCAGATGGCCGGAGCGGCGGCCGCCAAAGATCCTGATCTGTTGGTCGGCATAGGCGATGATTGCGCGGTTATAGTTCACGGCGGCGGCCTGCTCGCGGTCACGACCGACACCCTTGTGGAGTCGGTGCATTTTGATCTTGAGTATTTTGATCCATGGCACCTCGGGAGAAAGACCGCTGGCGTGAATCTTAGCGACATGGCGGCAATGGGCGCCAGGCCACGCTGGGCGTTTTTGAACATCGCCTCAAGACGGCGGTTGCCTCCAGGGTTCTGGGATGAGTTCACGGATGGTCTCTTGAGCAGACTTTCCCAATTCGGCGCCGTCTTGGCAGGCGGTGATACGGTGAGTTCTCCTGACGGCATATCCTTGACGCTCACCCTTATCGGCGAGCTTATACCTGACAAGTGGATGGGCCGGGCAGGGGCGCGGGCAGGAGACATTATATACTGTTCCGGCTACCTTGGAGACGCGGCCTCTGGCCTTCAATGCCTGAAGGCCTTTCGCCGGCGTGGAGGAAGGGGCCGCAGCCTTTTGTTGCCGCAAAAAAGACCCGCCATAAGGAGGCTTGTTGACAGGCACCTGGACCCAGAGCCCAGAGTCGCGCTAGGAAGGGCCTTGGCCGAGAGCGGACTTGTGAGTGCGGCCATTGACCTGTCGGATGGCGCGGCTACTGACCTTGCTCATATCTGCAAAAGTTCAGGGGTCGGCGCAGAGGTGGAAGCCTCATTGCTGCCCATCTCAAGGGCGGCGAGGTCTGTATGCAGGCTCTATGGCCTGTCTCCTTTATGGCTTGCCGTTTCAGGTGGGGAGGACTTCGAGCTTTTGTGGACCGTGCCGCCGGAAAATGAGGCACTGATGATCGAAACGGCCGCAAGGGTCCTTGGTCACCGCCCGTTCCGCATAGGCAGGCTGATCGATGCGCAAGGGGTTTGCCTCAAGGCCGGCGGGCGCGTTGCCGATATAGCTTTTAGCGGCTATGAACACATTGTCTGAGAAAGAAGACGCCTGCATGACCTATTGCGGGCCCTGGACATTGCAGGATGGGCCGGAGGCGTTTCATCTCGCCTTGCTCGGGAGCTGTCTTGATGTGAATGCCATGTGGGAGGGCGGATACCTCACGAGGATTGATTTGAGGTTGTGCGGCGATGCGTGCGGGACGGGTGCAGGGTGCGGCCTGGCTTTTTCTAGGTTGAGGGATATACTTGAGGCCGTGCTGAGCGGTTCCGTCCGGTGCGGCTCAATACCAGCCAAGGCGAGAGGAAGCAAGTTCCAGACGAAGGTCTGGGCGGCCCTTTTGTCAATACCGCGTGGCTCTGTGATCACATACGGCCAACTGGCGGACATGATCGGCTGTGCATCGCCCAGGGCCATAGGCCAGGCATTGGGGGCAAACCCGCTTCCCATTATAATACCGTGCCACAGGGTTGTGGGCGCCGATGGGTTGGGCGGTTTTTCATGCGGCATCAATGTTAAGCGCCTGCTGCTCAGAAGTGAAGGCATAATGTAATGAAGATTGCGGTCATAAGTGACAGCCACGATCATATATGGAATACAAGAAGGGTGGTGGAACAGGCCAACAGGCTCGGCGTGGAGGTTATGATACACTGCGGCGACCTGGTCTCTCCATTTATGCTTGAGGAGTTCGACAGGTTTCAGGGCAGGGTTCACTTGATCCTCGGCAACAACCCTGGAGATCAGGTGCTTTTGATGCGAAGCATCCTTTCGAGACAGGGCCGCGCGGAGTTTCACGGGTGGTTTGGGGCCATCGAGTTGGGAGGAATATCCATTGCTTGGATTCACAGCCCTGACGAGGCGCGTCATATCGCGCGTTCCGGCGATTTTTCTCTTGTGTGTTGCGGTCATACACATAGATGGTCCATGGAGGATATGGGGCACGTGCTCCTTTTAAACCCTGGGGAGATACTCGGCAGAAAAGAGCAGCCCGGCTGGGCCTTGATCGATGTTGTAACAGCAGAGGGAAAAAGTGAAGAGGCCATTAAGATGGGGGGGCCTGTGGATGGGGCCGGCCCGGGCAAAAAGCCTGTCTGGAGCGATTTTTTTGGGGTGGAGCGCATCTTTCTTGAAGAAGAGGTTTTGATATTATGATGGCAAATACTGATCCAAGACTGATCACCTCAGTTCTTGACAGTATAAACGCCGCGATTCTGCTTATCGGTCATGACGGCATTATGGCCTCGGCCAATAAGAGGGCGTCTAAGATGTTTTGTGCAGGAGAGAAAGGGATTGCCGGACTGCCTTTCAACAATCTCTTTATGCCTGAAGACAGGCGGATATTGGCGCAAAACATCATCACCCTAACGCACAGAGACGGCGAATTCGAGACCGAGGCCATGCTTCTTCGCATGAATTTAAGCCCTTTTATGGGGCTTATTTCCACATCCACCATTGCGGTTGGAGAGAATAAGGCGGCCGTCGTCATTGTGCACGACATAACCGGTCTAAAAAAGATAAAACGGGTATTGGACAGATCCGAACAGATATTTCTCGGCCACATGCTCGATGATATAAGCCATCAGATCAGGAACCCTGTAATCACGATCGGGGGATTCGCAAGGCGCCTTGCGAACATGAATTTTCCAAAAATGGATTACGCCCATGTCATTCTAGATGAATGCGCCAGGCTTGAAACCATGCTTAACACCTTGACGGAGTTTATAAGGCTTCCAAGGCCAAATCCGAGGCCATGCCAGCTAAGGCAGATCATCTCAGAGGTGGAGAATGTCTTGAGAGAAATCATACAGGAGAGGGGATGTGTAGGCGATATAGTAATAACTGAAGGATTTGATTGCAACGAAGATGTCTTGGTCGATATCAATGCCTTCAAAAGGGCCATTGCAGCCGTGATCGTCAATGCATGCGAAGCCTACGACGATAATGGTTATCCTGCCGGCAAAAAGAAGGTTGAGATTCACGTCGGTCCATCCGACCTGCCTTCCTGGACTGTTATGCTAAAGGTAAAGGATTGGGGCTGCGGGATCAGGCCTCATGTAATCCCCAAGGTTTTCGATCCGTTTTTCACGACCAAGACCGGCCATATAGGCATGGGGTTGAGCTTTGCAATGCGCATACAGAAGGGCCAGGCCGGACATATCACCGTTCAGTCAGAGGTCGGCAGATACACGAATCTTTGTTTCTATTTGGCCAAAGACAGGCGTAGGATGATAAGAACCATGCTTCTTTAAACTATTTTTTTAAGTCTTTTTGTTCACATGGATTTTTTCAACAATTTTTATGTAATAGACCTGGTTTTTCTCGAGGGCCACAGGTCTGTTTCTGGCCATATTGGTTTTTGTGATCATTAGGTTTAGTTTTGTTATCTGCCTGTATCTCTCCTCCTCGTCCGTAAGGCTTTCCAGAAGGTCCATGGTGGTTTTGATCCCCCTTTCATTTTGTATCTCGGGCGGCAGGAAGCCCGCATTTTTGAGGATTTTGTAGGCCATGCGCAGATCGGGTGGCACGAATGAGTCATCCTCATAGATAATGGGCCTTCCTTTGCCCTGCACATTTTCAAAATCACCCCGCTCCATGGCCTCTTTTATCCGCTTCTCTGCTATTCTTTCCAGTGCGAACATCTTTCCTGTGCATCTCCTTCACTTTTGTCTTTTGGCGTACTTGAATGCAAATAGTGGTTAGGGTAAAGAATTGTCATGCTTGTTGAGTTTGATATAGAGAATTTTGCGCTTATAAAGTCATTAAAGCTCTCCCTTGACTCAGGGTTTACGGTGATTACAGGCGAGACCGGGGCTGGTAAGTCTCTTATTATCCAGGCCTTAAAGATAGTCCTTGGCGCAAAGGTCCTTCCTCAATATATACGGACAGGCGAAGAGCAGGCGGTTGTCCAGGCTGTGTTTGAAACGCCTGACCGCCTTGGGCCGTTTCTTGAAACACATGGCATTCCATATGAGGATATTATAATAATTCGGAGGGCATTTTCAATAAATGGTAAGGGCAAGATCTATGTGAACGGGGCACTTGTAACCCTTCAGAGCCTAAGACAGATTACCATATCCCTTGCAAGTCTTGCGGGGCAGCATGAATATCAGGAACTTCTCAGGGATGAAAATCATGCCCTCTGGCTGGATCGTTTTGCAGGGCTTGAGGCTGATGTATCAGGCATATCGGGCTTGTATCAGGCGCTTAATGCGGCAAAGGGTGCCCTTGATAAGGTCTTGACTGATAAAAAGTCTGCCGAAGACTCGTTCTCGAGATCTGAAAGGGACTTGAAGGAGATAGTTTCGGTCGCTCCGTCGCCTGGAGAGGATGAGGCCCTTGAGCAAGAGCTGAAGGTTTTGAGGGCTGCGGCGGCCTTAAGAGAGATGGGCGAATCGTGTTATCGCACAATATATGCGGAGAAGGGGGCTGTTATTGACAGGCTTGCCGGTTGCAAGGCGGATATTGAGCGCATGAGCCGTATTGATCAAAGGCTTGAAAAGACCCTCAAAGATCTCGCCTCTGTTATATATCAGGCCGAAGAAGTGGCCTTCTCCATAAGAGATTATCTCGAGGGGCTTCCTTCTGATCATCTTGCCAGACTCAATGAGACGGAGGAGCGCCTGCACAGGCTCCGTGAGCTGAAGAAGCGTTTTGGGCCAGAGCTGGCCGATGTGCTCCGCCATAGAGATGCGATCGAGAAGAGACTTGCCGACATCGAGGCCAATGATGATCTCGTAGAAGTTTTGAAAAAAGAGATATCAGAGAAAGAAAGTGTCCTGACTGAATCAGCCTTAGCGCTTTCGGCAAAGAGAAAAGAGGCGGCCGCAAGGTTGTCCGGGGTCATAAAACAGGGTCTTCAGGAGCTTAAGTTTATGCAGTCGGAGTTTGAGGTCGAGGTGATGAGGCCTGAGAACTTTGGTCCGGAAGATATAGGGCCAAGGGGTATGGATTATGTGCGGTTTATGTTCAGCCCTAACATCGGGGAGCCGCTTCGTCCTCTTGCATCCGTAGCCTCTGGAGGCGAGCTTTCACGCATAATGCTTGCCATCCGGGTCGCTCTTGCCAGGGAGTCGGGCATGGAGACGATAGTTTTTGACGAAATAGATGCCGGTCTTGGAGGCGAGGTCGCGCTCCTTGTCGGGCGAAGACTCAAGAATCTTGCGGCCCGGGGACAGGTCATCGCGGTAACGCACTTCCCGCAGATAGCCGCTCTTGCCGATCATCATTTTACAGTAACAAAAATTGTTGAAGACGGGAAGACCTTTACCAGGATAAGCGGGCTCAAGGCCGGGGATCGCTTGGATGAGATTGCAAGGATGCTTGGGGGCGACATGGTTTCGGCAAGGGGATATGCGAAAGAACTTATGCCATAACGGCGTCACCTGTATTTTGCTCTATTCCGGCGGGCTTGACAGCATTATTGCGTGCAAGGTCCTTGAAGGGCAGGGCATAGACGTCAAGGCCATAAGGTTTATAAGTCCGTTTTTCGGCTATGAGCTTAAGGGCTGCGAGGAAAGGGCCAGGGAAGAGGCGTTCGGTAAATATGGCATGGACCTTGCGGTAATAGATATCACGGACAGCTACATCGGCATGCTGAGGGCCCCGAAGTTTGGTTATGGAAAACACTTTAATCCCTGCATTGATTGCAGGATATTTATGCTAAAAGAGGCGCTTAAGAGGCTTGATGAATTTGGAGCGGCATTTGTCGCGACAGGAGAGGTGGTGGGGCAAAGGCCGTTTTCTCAGCGCAGGGATGCCTTGAGGGTTATAGACAAGGAGGCGTGTGCTGGCGGAAGGGTGCTGAGACCGCTTTGCGCCATCAACCTGCCGCAGACCCCGATGGAGGAGTCGGGCATGGTGGATCGATCGAGACTCCTCGGGATAAGCGGGCGCTCAAGAAAGGCGCAGATCGCCCTCGCCGCGGAATTCGGCGTAAAGGATTACCCCACGCCAAGCGGCGGGTGCCTTCTCGCCGACCCTGTCGTGTCCGAGAGCGTCAGAGGGTTTATTGGGGCTAACTCTGCCGTCGAACAGGATGACATATTTCTTGCCGTGCTCGGCAGGCGTTTCAGGCTTTCTGACGGCTCATGGCTTGTGATCGGGAGGGACCATGAGGAAAATATGCGCATCCTTTCCCTTTTGAAACCGGGCGATATTTATTTAAAGCCGGCCGACGGCCCAGGGCCTGTAGGCCTCTGGCGCAGATTGGATCTGCCTTCCAGGATGGCCGTCGGAGGAAGATCATGGCATGAAGCGTATGCAATCGAGGCTGAAAATATTTTTTTAAAGTATGTTAAAAGGTGGCAGCGCGTGTTACAAATTGAGGTTCAATAGAGATCAGCGGACCATCCGTGTGACTTTATGTTATGCTCAAGCGATCTATTTATATCTATCCGAATGAATTAATTAAAAGGAGTTATTGCGCATGCTTGATCTTATTAGGCGGAATGCAAATTCATGGCTTTTGAAATTTATCCTCGGTGCAATAGCGCTTGTATTTGTGTTTTGGGGGATCGGCAATTTCAGGTCTCATAGGACAGAGACCGTGGCAAGTGTAAACGGTGAAAAGATATCCGTTGAGTCCTATCGCAGGGCCTATGGCGAAGCCATTGAACACTATAAGCAGATGTTTAAGGGGAGGATACCAGAGGGGCTTCTTGAAAAACTTAACGTCAAGCAGCAGGTCATAGGCGGTCTTATTCAGCAGGCCCTTGTACGTCAAGCCGCAAATAATATGGGGATCAGGATCAGCGATGAAGAGCTTCAAAAGGTGATCCTCGGGATTCCAGCCTTTCAGCACAACGGCGTCTTTAATAAGACCATGTATGAAAGGATGCTCAGATCCCAGAGACTGTTGCCCATCACCTTTGAAAATCAACTCAGGGAACGGATGCTTACCGAGCGCGTCGTCGGTCTTTTGAGCGCGGGGCTCGCCGTGCCGGAGGATGAGGCAAGGGACTATTACATGTATGAAAACCAGCAGATAAATCTTGCCTATATTTTGTTCAATTCAAATGCGTGTACAGGGGATGTGAAGCCGACCGCCCAGGATATCTCCGCCTGGTATGACGCCCACAAGGATGCCTACCGCACAGAACCGCAAATAAGTCTGGGTTATCTGTTCTTTGACCGGAACAGCCTTGCAAATGGCATAAAGATAAGCGATGAAGAGGCAAAAAACTACTATCGGGATCATATATCGGATTACGAGAAAAAAGAAGAAAGACGCGCAAGCCATATACTTTTAAAAGTACCTGCAGACGCCAGTGAGGCACAGATTGAAGAGGTAAAGAAAAAGGCCGAGGGGATAATGGACCGCATCAAAAAGGGCGAAGACTTCAAGGCCCTTGCCAGGGAGTTTTCTGAAGATCCTGCAAGCGCAAAACAGGGTGGAGACCTTGGTTTTTTTACAAGGGGCAAGATGGCGAAGCCATTTGATGACGCGGTGTTCTCTATGAAGGTGGGCGAGGTGAAAGGGCCGGTGCTTACGCAATTCGGCTGGCACATAATAAGGCTGGATGATATAAGGCCGGCAAGTACGACGCCTTTTGATGAGGTGAAAGACGCAATCATGGCAAAACTCAAAAATGAAAAGGCAAGGCGGCTTGCCTGGGATGATGCAAATAGTGCTTACAATGAAATAATGGAGCTTGGAAGCCTTGCCGAATATACGAAGCGTCATGGTCTTAAGCTTGAGACAACAGGGCTGTTCACTGAAAAGACGGCGCCGCAGGGCATGGGGCTTGCTCCGGATATTATAAAGACATTGTTTTCATTGGGTCAGGGAGAGCTGAGCTCCATCCTCCAGACCCCGAAGGGTGCGCTCATTGCCCAGGTGATTGACAAGAAGGCGCCGTATGTCAGGCCGTTGGAAGAGGTAAAGGACATGGTCAAGGACGCCGTCATCGCCGACAAGGCCAGGAAGATCTGCAAGGCCAAGGCTGTCAAGGCGCTCCAGATAGCCAGGCAGAAGGGTATCGAAGAGGCCGCGCGGGATGCCGGCCTCAATGTCAGCGAGACGGGTTTTTTTAAACATTCCGACATGACGGCTAATGGAAAACTCCCGTTTCCGGTTGCGAAGGCAGGATTCTCACTTTACCCAGGCAAGGTCTTTCCGGATGACGTGGTCAGCTCTGGAAATGATTTTTATGTCCTGTCTTTTAAAGGCATGAAAGATGCCGATCCAAATGGCTTTGCGGCGCAGAAAGACGCCCTGGTCAAGCGTCTTCTTTCTCAAAAACAAAGGGCCGTGCTTGAGAGCTGGATCAGTGATCTAAAGTCAAGGGCCAAGATCAAGATAAATGATGTCCCGGGCCTTTAGCTGTCATGTCTATGAGGTTCAAATATTTTAAGACCGCTTATATGATTCACTCTCAGGGCGGATTGCGGTCAGCCGGCCGTGATGGTGGCCTTTTGCCGTAATTCATGAAGACGCCGTTTTTAAAGTCCTTGGGGGACAGGGTCATACTTGGAGACGGGGCGATCGGCACCTATCTATATGAAAAAGGGGTTGATTACGGCCAAAACACCGATCTTTTGAATATGCTTGAGCCTGATCTCGTCTTTTCAGTGCATGAAGAGTATGTAAGGGCCGGGGCCGAGCTCATTGAAACCAATACGTTTGGCGCCAACAGGTTTAAGCTTGGGTCTCAAAAGTGCGAGGCCAGGGTAAGAGAGATAAATTTGGCCGGCGCCGCCCTTGCCTCAAGGGCAGCCGGCAAGGAGATCTATGCAGCTGGCTCCGTCGGGCCGACAGGGGTGGAGTTTCCGCTTGGTCCGGATATCAAGGCGCACGACATCGAAGATGCCTTCAAGGAGCAGATTTCAGCCCTTTTGGAAGGAGGGGTGGATGTCCTGATTCTTGAGACATTTACATATCTGGACGAACTCCTCATTGCAATAGGGGCCGCGGTGAGCCTTGCCGGGGATATCCCTGTTGTCGCGCAGATGGTATTCCCCACCCAGGCAAAGACCACACTTGGGCTGGATGCGGTTAGCTGCGCGGCAAAGGCGGTCAAGGCCGGGGCCTCTGTTTTTGGCTCAAATTGCGGCAGGGGTGTCAGCGCCGCCATGCAGGCACTTCAGCGCCTTTCCGTTATGAGGGACACCGTAGCGCTTTCTGCGTTTCCTAATGCAGGGCTTCCTGAATTGATAGGCAACCGGACGATATATCCGGCTCAACCCGCTTATATGGCAAGGGCAATGACCGAGATGACAAAGCTAGGGGCAAGACTCGTAGGCGGTTGCTGCGGCACGACCCCCCTTCATATACATGAGTTTAAAAAGGCGCTTCACATAAAAAAGGCCTCCATATCGAGGGTCGTCCAGATATTTACGGAGGCTGTCGAGGACAATGGATGCCGCGAGGCCGAAACCATTGGCCGCGGGGGTCTTGTTGACGGCCTTAAAGATGCAAAGATACCCATATTGGTTGAGCTTGATCCGCCGCAGCATCTTGATGTGAGAGGCATAATAGACGGCGCCGGATCGCTCGCCGCCGCAGGGGCCGACGCGATCACCCTTGCGGAACATCCTCTTGCCATCCTTCGGGCCGATAATCTGTCGCTCGCCCATTTTATCCGCGATGAGATAGGGATACAGGCCGTGGTCCACCTGACATGCCGCGATCGCAACATCCTCGGGCTGGAGGCGCAGATAATGGGTGCATATCTTCTTGGCATAGAGGCGATTCTTGCCATAACAGGAGACCCTGCGGCATCGAGCAATCAGCCTGGGGTGAGCGGGGTCTTTGATCTTAATTCCATAGGCCTTGTCAAGATGATAAGCCAGTTCAATCGCGGCTATAACATGGCAGGAAATCCCATGCACAAGAGGACGAACTTTTCAATTGGTGTTGCGTTTAGCTACAGGCCTTCGAGTCCGGCCCTCCAGGTGCAAAGACTTGAACAAAAGGCGGCCAGCGGCGCGCATTTTGTGATGACCCAGCCGCTTTTTGATGCGGATGACATAGAGGCCATGATGGAAGCCGTTTCTCACATAAATATACCTGTATTTACCGGCATATTCCCTTTGATGTCAGCCAGAAACGCGGATTTTCTCCATAATGAGATACCAGGGATCAATATACCTTCATCCATCAGAAAGGCCCTGTGGAGCTATGAGAACGTAGAGGACCAGAGGAAGGCGGCGATGGAATTTACCAATAAGCTTATATCCAAGATCGCCTCATGGGTGGACGGCCTTTATATAATAAGTCCGCTCAATAAATGGGAAGTCTCGGCCAGCCTCGTGGTCGATATAAGAAAGGCCGGTTTCAAGGGAAGCGGAAGGATGGCCGTGCCTGATAGGACGGCTTAGGTTAACTGTGCCTAAGGTCTGAAAGGGCCTTTTTGAGGGCCGCTATGTGGACCTCGCCTGCAAAGTGAAGCTGGCTTTTGCCTGATATCGGATCAAAACTGGATGGATCCGCCATACATAAATATTGAGCCTCTCTGCCGATCGCGCTTACAGCCTCTTCGATCTTGAC
>JAJYLJ010000081.1 GCA_021787835.1 Deltaproteobacteria bacterium
TCATGAACGTCGTCGGGAGACCGGTTGATGGCCTTGGGGCGTTGACTTCAGAGACCTACTATCCGATCCACCGCAAGGCGCCTGCATTTATCGAGCAGGATACTACAGTCCAGGTTTTGGAAACAGGTATCAAGGTTATCGACCTTCTGGTGCCATTCCCAAGGGGCGGCAAGATGGGTCTGTTCGGAGGCGCCGGTTGCGGCAAAACTGTTATCATGATGGAGATGGTCCATAACATCGCTATGCAGCACGGCGGCATCTCTGTGTTCTGCGGCGCGGGTGAGCGGACACGTGAAGGAAACGATCTTTATCAGGAAATGAAACATTCAGGCGTCCTTCCCAAGGCGGCACTTATATATGGTCAGATGACAGAGCCACCGGGAGCGCGCGCAAGGATAGGCCTTACGGGGCTTACCGCTGCGGAGTACTTCCGTGACGAACAGGGTCAGGACGTGTTGTTCTTTATAGACAATATATTCCGTTTCACACAGGCAGGCTCCGAGGTCTCCGCCCTTCTGGGGCGCATCCCGTCCGCCGTCGGTTATCAGCCGACACTGGCGACAGACCTTGGCGCTTTGCAAGAGCGCATTACATCGACCACCAAAGGGTCGATCACAGCGGTTGAGTGCGTCTATGTCCCAGCCGATGACTTGACAGACCCTGCGCCTGCAACCACATTCGCTCATCTCGACGGCACGGTCGTCCTTTCTCGTCAGATTGCAGAGCTTGGCATATATCCCGCAGTCGATCCGCTTGATTCGACATCTCGTATCCTTGATCCGAACATAGTCGGCGAGGAGCACTATAGAGTGGCGAGAAGGCTCCAGCAGACACTTCAGAAGTACAAGGACCTTCAGGATATTATCGCTATACTTGGCATGGATGAGCTTTCCGACGAAGACAAACTGACCGTCCAGCGGGCCAGGAAGTGTCAGAGATTCCTCTCTCAGCCCTTCCATGTCGCCGAGACATTTACAGGCATGAAGGGTAAATATGTAAAAGTTGAAGATACGGTGCGCGCCTTCGGTGAGATACTTGACGGCAAGCATGACGACCTGCCTGAACAGGCCTTTTATATGGTGGGCACTATAGAAGAGGCTGTTGAGAAGGCGGCTAAATCAGCATAATCTACTTATTAATCTGAAGGTGATGGATAAGGCATATGGCTAATAAACTTTTGCTTGAGATCGTTACACCAACCAGGCTTGTTGTAAGCGAACAGGTTGATCTGGCTACGGCGCCTGGTGCTGACGGTGTCTTCGGCGTAATGGCCAATCATTCCCCCTTGCTGGCTACTCTGAAGACCGGGGAGATGCACTATACAACTGATGCCAAATCTGAGCGTCTGGCCGTAAGTGGTGGTTTTTGCGAGATATCCAATAATCGCATGACAGTCTTGGCCGAAGCGGCCGAAATTTCAGCAGAAGTTGATGTTGACAGGGCGCTTCGTGCGAAAGAACGGGCTGAACGCAGGCTCCAGGAGGCCCAGCAGCAAAAGGAAAAGATTGACGTTGCAAGGGCGCAGGCTGCATTGGCGCGTTCTTTAGTGCGCCTTAAAGTGGCTGGCCGTCAATAACTTATATTTTATATAGTTTTAAAAAGGCAAGCGAAAGCTTGCCTTTTTTGTTATATTCCATAATCATAAAAATTTTCACATAACTCCAACCTATGACATGGATAAGTCAGTTATGTCATGGCGTCTTTATAAAAAGCACTCATGAATGATTTAAGGCAAATTTATGCTGCAAGCGGATGATTGGGTTTCAATAGTTTTGGCGGCCGGCAGGGGAACGAGGATGAAGTCAGAGCTGCCGAAGGTTGCTCATAGAATATTGGGCAGGCCCATGATCTTTTGGGTGCTCGATCTTTTATGCAGCCTTGAAATCAAGCGAAACATCGTTGTTTTGGGTTACAAAGCGGACTTTGTCAGGGAGCAATTGCGTGGATTTCCGTGCCAGACGGTCTTTCAGGACCAGCAGTTGGGCACGGGTGACGCCGTTATGCGCGCGCGCCCCCTTTTGGTTGATTTTGATGGCAATGTCTTGATTATCTGCGGAGATACACCGCTTTTCACAAGAGAAACCATGCTATTTTTTATGAGGAGTCATGCAGAAAGCGGCGGCAATATCTCGGTCTTGACGGCTGTAATGAAAGACGCCGCTGGTTATGGTAGAATAATACGGATAAGGCCGGATGATGATCTGATCTGCGGTATTGTTGAAGAAAAAGATGCATCAGATATTGAAAAAGGCATCAATGAAGTCAATGTGGGTGTTTACGCGGTTAATTCGATTTTGCTTTTCAATCTTTTGGATATGGTGGTGCCTGAAAATGCGCAGCATGAATATTATTTGACCGATATAGTAAAACTTGCCGTCTCGCAGGGGGAGAAAGTTAATGCTGTATGTTGTGCTTCTGACGATGAGGCCCAGGGCGTTAATTCAAGGGATGACTTGATGAGGGCCGAGGCGATCATGTCGGCCAGAGGGTTGTCTTCAGCGTTATGATCTGATTGGCGTGTGGCTGTATTGACGCGCAAAGGGATTCAAGATTAAATTAAAAAGAAACGGAGTTATTGTATATGGAAGATAACGAATTACAGGTATTAGAAGAAAAAATAGGACAATTGGTGCGCTATTGTGAAGAACTACGCGCGGAAAAGAGAAATTTAATTAAAAAAAATGATGAATTATCCGTGAAAGTGGGCGTGCTGGAAGAAAATCTCGCGCAGATCAGGGCCGAAAGAGAGACCATACGAAATAAGGTTACTGATCTTATTTCTAAAATTGATCAGCTTGGGCCTGTTTCACCTGAGATGCGGGAGGTTTTCGGAGGTTCATCGCTTCCTGTGTCATGATAAATAGATGCATGATAACTCAAGCAATACTTATATAAGATTGAATTTTTTTGGACAGGTGTATGATCTTAAGGCTGATGACAGTGATATTTCAGTGCAGGAATTGATTGATTATGTTCATGGCAAGGTTAAGGAACAACAAGCCGTCAATAATGGACTTGCACCTCACAAGATGATGATTTTGGCCGTGTTGAATATGGGCAGAGACTATCTTCTTGCAAAAAAAAGATTGGAAAAATTGGAGGAAAGATACGAGACAAAGGCCGGGTTGTTGGCCGCAAGGATAGACTCGGTCATAAAATTTGAAAAGAATAATATTTGATTATTGTGCCGTTTCCCCTGCTGTGCTCGTGATTGGCAGATAGTCTTTTGAGCCAATACCCTTTACAAGGGAGCCTCCTCTCCATAGGGCGTGGATGAGGGAACATCTCGTCCCCATGACTGTGGATGAGCATACCCACCTGAGAAATCAGGTTCAATTGACCTGCCGACACGGCATATGCGGGGGATATATTTGGATCAATCCCATTTTGGGTTTTTTATATATAGTATTAAGTTTTTTGGAATGGAACAGAGGCTGACTTTTTGGTCTAGTCTTGGGAAGGAAAGTAAAGATATGAAGTTGCAACCCGGACAAAATATCTTTTTAAGATATACCGTTTTTAAGATCTATAAATAACTTTAAGGATGTGAACTTATATTGCATGCAATCATGATCTAAGTTTACCTTTTAGTGGCATTAAAGTATTTTGAGATCTTAAAAAACAGTTTACCGCCTTCCAGATATTGACGGACCCTCTTGCCGTTCCAGGCAGACTTTGCTGGGCAGTTTAAGTTGATACCATCCTTAATCCGGTAAATAAGGGGATGTCCGTACTATGGAATTCATTTATAAAGTCATTTTTTTGATTATAGGCGCTGGTGTTGGTTTATATCTGGGCGTTGTATATGCCAGGCGAAAGGCCAAAGAATTGTCTGGCTCCTCCAGGGAGGAGGCCGAGCTTTTGCGTAAAGAGCTTGAGCAGGAGGCCTTGAGGTTGCGTCAAGAGGCAAGGGTTCAGGCGCAGGAGGAGGCATTTAAGCTTAAAAAAGAAATTGAGCAGGAGCTGCGCGATGAAAGAAATGATCTTCATGCCCAGGAAAAACGTCTCATTCAAAAGGAGCAACAGCTTGAGCGCAGGGAAGGGCTGATAGATCAAAAGGAACTGTCTATAAGGGATAAAGAGAGAGATATCCACAGGATTGAAAAAAAGATACACGAGAAAGAAAAAGAAATAGAGATCATGTCGGCCCAGCAGAGAGAGCATCTGGAGAAGGTGGCAGGGATGTCAACCCAGGAAGCCAGGGATTATTTGCTGGAAAAGATAAACGGCGAGGCGAGACAAGAGGCCGCCATAATACTTAAAAGAATTGAGACCGAGACGCGTGAGGCCGCTGACAAGAAGGCGAAGGAGATAATATCTCTTGCCATAGCCAGATACGCCGGAGAATATGTGGCTGAAAAGACGGTGACCGCGGTTCCTTTGCCTAATGATGAAATGAAGGGCCGTATCATAGGCAGGGAGGGGCGCAACATAAGGGCCCTTGAAACTGCAACAGGCGTGGATCTTATCATAGACGATACCCCTGAGGCCGTGCTTATTTCATGTTTTAATCCTGTTAGAAGAGAAGTGGCGAGGATCGCGCTTGAGAGGCTTATTGCCGATGGACGCATACATCCGGCCCGGATTGAAGAGATTATAAAGAAGGTTGAAAAGGAGGTCGATACAGCAATCCGCGAGGCAGGGGAGCAGGCTACATTTGATGTGGGGGTTTACGGCATAAATCCCGAGTTTATAAGGATACTTGGAAGACTTAAGTATCGCACGAGTTATGCGCAGAATGTGCTTCAGCACTCCATAGAAGTGGCGTTTTTGTGCGGCGTCATGGCCTCGGAGCTTGGCATAAATGTAAAAAGGGCAAAAAGGGCGGGGCTCCTTCATGATATAGGCAAGGCGGTTGACCATGAGGTAGAAGGCCCCCATGCCATCATAGGGGCGGATCTTGCCAAAAAATACGGGGAATCGCAGGAGGTGATCCATGCCATCGCCGCCCATCATGAGGACGTCAGGCCTGAAACCGTCCTAGCTGTACTTGTGCAGGCCGCCGATGCCCTTTCAGGCGCGCGCCCCGGCGCAAGACGCGAGATGCTCGAGAGTTATGTAAAACGTCTTACGGATATCGAGGCAATTGCGACATCGTTTCCTGGCGTTCAGAAGTCCTTTGCAATTCAGGCTGGCCGTGAGATCCGTATAATGGTGGACAGCGGCAAGGTATCCGATGCCGAGGCGGTGCTCTTGTGCAGGGATGTTGCGAAAAAGATCGAGAGTGAACTGAGCTACCCAGGCCAGATCAAGGTTATCGTTATACGTGAGACAAGGATTGTTGATTATGCCAAATGATTTCCGGCCGTCTATTTGCCGTCTATTTAAAGTTGACCCTGGCGAGACCTATTTCGATAAGGCTTTTTAATAAGGATATTATGATGGAGCGAGATTTAAAAAAGGCCATGGAGCTCATAAAAAGAGGGGTCTCGGAGATTATCGACGAGGATGAGCTTGTAGCGAAACTGAAGAAGGCCGTTGAAAAATCAAGGCCTTTAAGGATCAAGGCCGGTTTTGATCCCACGGCCCCCGATCTTCATCTTGGTCACACCGTGCTCATACAGAAAATGAGGCATTTTCAGGGGTTGGGTCATCATGTTATCTTTCTTATCGGTGATTTTACGGGCCTCATAGGGGATCCGACTGGTAAATCCGAGACCAGGCCCGCCCTCACCCCTGAACAGGTCCAAAAAAATGCCCTGACTTACAAGGAGCAGATTTTCAAGATGCTCGATCCTGAAAAGACAGAGATTGTCTTTAACAGCCGGTGGATGAATGAGATGAAATCCATTGACATGATACGTCTGGCAGCCAAGCATACAGTGGCCAGGATGCTTGAGCGGGATGACTTTAAGAGGCGTTTCCACGCCCAACGGTCTATCTGCATACATGAATTCATTTACCCCTTGATTCAAGGCTATGATTCCGTCGCCCTCGAGGCGGATGTGGAAATAGGGGGGACGGACCAAAAATTTAACCTCCTTGTAGGCCGTCAACTCCAGAAGGAATACGGCCAGCAGCCTCAGGTGGTTATTACCATGCCGCTTTTGGAAGGGCTTGACGGGGTCAACAAGATGAGCAAGTCCCTTGGGAACTATATCGGTATAACAGAAGCCCCTGGAGAAATGTTTGGAAAGCTCATGTCCATTTCTGACAGACTGATGTTCAGGTACTATGAGCTCTTGAGCAGTCTGCCCATGTCTGAAATAGAAGGGCTGAGGGCTGGGATCAAAGATGGCCGTCTGCATCCCAAAGGTGTGAAAATGGACCTCGCCGCTGAGCTGGTGGCTAGATTTCATGGCGAGGAGGCCGCGCTATCGGCCAGGGCTGGTTTTGACGCCCAGTTCGGCAGGGGCGAGGCGCCGGAGGACATGCCGGTTGTGGAGGTTGCCGCCGGCGAAGAAAAATTGTATCTGCCGAAGGTCTTGAAAGACGCCGGTCTGGTTAAGAGCGCATCGGAGGCCAGACGCCTTATACAGCAAGGTGCAATACATCTCGACGGCAGAAGGATTATCGCGGAAGAGATGGAGCTTGTAAGAGACGAGGGTGTGCTGAAGATCGGTAAGGTCCGGTTTCTGCGGCTTGTCAGGGTTTGACATGGGGTTATATTTCAAACTTTTCGCCCATCTTGGGTTCAAATATTCTGGTGTTGGGCAGGGCCTTTCCGATGTTTTCTGCAAGATCGGATGATGATTTTGGTTCGCCGTGAACTATAAAGACGTTTTTGGGTGAGGCGGCCTTGGCAAACGCTATAAGATGCCTCCTGCCGGCATGTGCGGAAAACCCGTTTATTGTATAGATATCGGCCCTGACCGCTATGGTCTCTCCAAATATCTTAACCGTATCAGCCCCGTCTATTATTTTTCTGCCGAGTGTTCCTTCCGCCTGGAATCCAACTATTATCAGTGTCGTGGAATCCTTCCATAGCATGTGTTTAAGGTGGTGTTTTATCCGGCCCCCGGTCATCATGCCGCTGCCAGCCAGTATGATTTTAGGCCCGGGCAGGCTGTTTATCGCCATTGATTCTTCTGCTGTTTCCGTTATCCTTATGCCAGGAAAGACAAACGGTGAACGCTTGTCTTTTATCTCGTTCATTATGTCCTTTTGACAGAAATTGCAGTGTTTCGTATAGAGCCTGGTTATATCGATGGCCAAGGGGCTGTTAAGAAAGACAGGGATGTCTTTAGCAAGCCTTCCGCTTTTTTTCATATTGCCCAGGTGATACAATATTTCCTGGGTCCGTTCCAGGGCAAAAGTCGGGATAAGCACCGTTCCGTTCTTTTTCATGGCACTGGCCACAGCTTCTTCGAATTCAACCACGGAGTCTTCGTAACTTTTGTGTTCCCTGTCTCCATATGTTGACTCTATCACTAACGCATGGATTGCAGGGTTTGCCTCAGGTGCGTCTGGATTATTGACAATGGGCCTGTCTCCGTCGCCGATATCCCCTGTATACAAAAGGCGTCTCTTTTCGCCGTCCGGTCCTGCATAATCCACATAAACCTGGGCTGAGCCAAGTATATGTCCTGCGTCTTTTGTATGGAACATGAGCCGGCTGTCTTTCGATAACTCCACACTCTCTCCATAATTCATGGTCTTATTGAAGAAGTCGAGTGAATAATAGACATTTTCCATTGAATACAGCGGATTTTTGACCTGCACCCCGGCCCTTGTCAGTTTTCTTTGCTTCCACATGAATTCTTCCTTGAGGACATACGCCGAGTCGAGCAGTATCAGCCGCGCTATGTCTTTTGTGGGATGGGTGCAGTATATGCGGCCAGAGAAGCCTTGTTCCACCAGTACGGGGATACGGCCGCAGTGGTCGAGGTGGCCGTGACTCAGGATGACGCCGTCTATCTCTTTGGGGTCGAAGCCAAGAGATTTGTAGTTTAATTGTTCAATTTCCCATGGTCCTTGGAATTGACCGCAGTCAAGAAGCAGCTGTCTGTCTTTTAATTGCAGAAGATGGCATGAGCCGGTGACTGTCCCGGCTGCGCCGTGAAACGTTATATATGCCATGTGTCCTCCGGCTTTTTAATTGTTATTTGGGCGGTTATGGCTTAATATCATATCTAGATTTTGAACGTCATGATTATTGACCGTAATTCAAGGAGGATAAATGCGCAATAACCATCTTTCAAGGCATTTTTTTGAGGCGGCCCAGACGGTCATTCCTGGTGGCGTAAACAGCCCTGTCCGTGCATGCAAGGCGGTAGGTTGCACCCCTGTCTTTATCGAGCGCGCCGAGGGCGCAAGCCTTTTTGATGTGGATGGCAACCATTATGTGGATTATGTGTGCTCTTGGGGTCCGATGATCCTTGGGCACTCTCACCCTGAAGTCAATGCGGCCGTCAGTGCAGCACTGAAGAACGGAACGAGCTTCGGTGCCCCTACCTGGCGCGAGGTCGCTCT
>JAJYLJ010000082.1 GCA_021787835.1 Deltaproteobacteria bacterium
GCGTTTTGCCCACTCCCCCCAGTTTGCCGGACTTGTACGCCTTTACCCAGTACGCCAAGGTAGTTGGCGGCAATGACAACTTCCGGGCCGCCTCAGGCACCGATATATTCCCTTCTATTACCAGCTTCGCCGCTTCCTCCCGGAACTCCTTCGTGTACCTCCCATTGGGAACCCCTTTCATCCTGACACCTCCGCTCAGTATTGTATTTTCTACTTAGCTTTGGTGTCCACTTTTTCCATCTTACCCCAATACGAGTCGCGACATCAGCAAATTACAATCAATTTTTTATGATTTGACACAGTATACCCAAGAACATTATATTTTGGGTTATCCGTACCCTCTTGTCGAGGCACATAATTTCGTTACATTGAGAGCTGATTTTAAAGAGGAAATAATTAACCGTGTCAAACACTCATTATATTCGTCGCAACATATGGACCATATAGATATTGAAAATATGTTTCTTGATATACATTCGAGGTTCTAAAGGAGAACGAAATGGTCGAGCGGACTGATTTTGGCGTCCTTTATGGACAAAAAACAACCGAAGATTTTTTGTTAATATATTCTTCATACGAGGACGCGAAAGCCAGTCCCAAGAAGGGTGACTTCATCGTATTAACGCCCAAAAACGAGGATGGTCAAAAATTTTTAGCAAGAGTTGAAGCGGAAGTATATGATGAAGATCCGATTTTTCGGTCTCAAGATAAGACCTTAGTAGCTGTCCATTATGCGCGAATTGCTGAGCGGGAACTCTCAGAACGGGACAAACAAAAAATGTTCAGTTATACGTATAAAGTTCAGATGCTAGGAACTTTTATAGATACGGGTAAGGCCCTTGAATTCACAACTGCAGTCAGAAAACTCCCTGTAATCTCTTATCATGCAAGACATCTATCAAAAAGGGAAATTGACGCCATAATCAATAGACAGGATTCCAGTGGCGCTCCCATCGGTTTTCTCTGTATTGGCGAGGAAATACATAAGGATAAGGGAGACATTCTGTTTGATATCGGGCGACTGCGCGAAAAAAGAACAATGGTTTTTGCTCAGTCAGGCTTTGGTAAGACAAATCTTGTCAAAGTTCTTCTTTACCATATTATAGGCGATACGAGCTACGGAAAATTAATTTTCGATTTAAATGGAGAATATTTTTTAAAAGGTCAAAACACATTCGGATTAGGAAATATCGACGAACAAAAAATACGAGATAATGTTGTAATCTATTCAGATAAAAAAGTCGATTCGTCTTACACTGGTCATTTCATCTTCGGCGGCAAAGTTTTTTTAAACATGCATAAGCATTTAAGTCTTGGAGATATTCTAAGTTTTTCAACTGGATTTTCTGATGTTATGAAATCATTTTTGCTCTATTTGGACAATGAGGGAGTCAATGATTTTATTCCCAAAATTGATCAATATGTGAGTGACCCGGCTCAACTTCACAGGGATTTTCCCGATTTATTTCCCACCCCCAAGAAGGGAGAGGAAGATAAAAGTGCAAGGAAAACGATCGCAGCAATAAGAAAAAGGTTAAGGCATTTAATTGATGAAGGGAAAGGTTTACATAGCCAGAGTTCGCAATTAATTGAAGATGTTTTTAAATATCTAAAACAGGGGAAAACTGTAATAATTGATCTCTCCCTTAAGGATAGCACCGATGCTAGTATTATTTCCACCATTTTAGTAAGAAAACTTTTTGAGCATAACAAAATTGAATTTACAAACGACAAACTTGATGCAGTTATTGAGACCGTTGTTTTTGTCGAAGAAGCTCAGAATGTACTTTCCGATGAGTTGGTTAAAACTAATGCAAATCCTTTTGTCAGATGTGCAAAAGAGGGGCGAAAATTTAAATTGGGCATGGTCGCAATTACACAGAGGCCATCAGCAATATCTGAAGAGATTAGAACGCAGGCAGAGAATTTTTTCGCATTTCACATGGGAAATTCTGATGATATAAAGGCTCTTGTAAAATCGAATATTCATTATGATGGTGTGATCTCATCGTTCATTCAAAGAGAATCTATTCCAGGAAACCTATATATGGTCACATCTGATAGAGCTTTTGTTGTACCCATCCGCGTTTTAGAATTTGAAGAGCTTGTGAAAAATAAACTATATAAATGAGTCGCTTAACTGTTTCCTCAACGGAAAAAGTCCGTGTGTTCGCGTCAGAAGAGCGATTGTTGTCGCTTGTTCCCAGGCATATTACAAAAAAAACTATTTCACTTGAAGAGCGTGTCACATTATTACTTATTCGAGATTTAGTTAGAATAGGTTGGCGACTGAAATCAAATGGTAGCAAATCATTTGAATTAGAACCGCCGACTTATTACGACAAAAATACGATAAAAAATGCAATGGCCTTTTCAAGAAATGAGATTATTGAAAGCAACATTGCTTGGATAAAAAACAATATCGAATTGGGAAGAAGTAATCTTGCGTCAGGTTCCGACGTGCTAAAATCAAAAATTATCCCGCGAATAGAAATCTGCAAGACTCAAAAACAGAACGATATTTTCAGGCTGTTCAGATATTATTGGAGTTCGTCAGCTTCTGATTATGTTGGGCGGCGAATGAGATTTCTTATCCGAGACGACGGGATAAAAGGAAGTCCCATAATAGGTCTTGCGGCGATTGGAAGCAGCATAATACATATTCCCGAAAGAGATAAATGGATTGGATGGAACACCTCAACGCGGTCCGACCGAATTATTTTTATGATGGACGCTTATGTTATAGGCGCCATGCCGCCCTATAATTTTTTGCTTGGAGGTAAGCTTGTATCATATATGTTGGCATCAAATGAGGTGAGGAGTTTATATAAGGAAAAATATAAAAAGGCTCAAACTTTAATTAAAAAACGTAAAGCATCTGACTTAGTTTTGATTATGACCAGCAGTTTATATGGACATAATAGCTCGCAGTATAATCGTTTGAAATTTGGGAAAACTTTATTATACAAACCGATAGGAATGACTACCGGATATGGTTCTCTTCATATGTCAGGTGAAACTTTTGAGGCCATGCGCGAGTTGGCCGCGGCGAATGGCTGTAATACCTCTAATAGATTTGGAATGGGCCCTAATTGGCGAATGAGAATCATTAGATCGGCTTGTGATATATTAAATTTGAATTCTGATATTATTCTTAAGCATTCTTTCCAGCGCGGCTTATTCGCTATTCCATTAGCAATCAATTATAAATCTTTTTTACAAAAGAAAACAAAAAATCCCATATATAGAAATCTGCCACTTGCTAAGCTTGTTAATTTTTGGCGAAAACGGTGGCTAACCATGAGACTAAAAAATGATTTAATTACTCAAAGAGTCAAATTGTTTTCTCCTGAACAATTTACGATTGAGAAAACAAAAATTGATACTTATGATTGACTATTTAATTTAGGGAGAATTACATATTTCTCATTAAATTTTATTAAGCAGATTGGTTACTCTTATACAAGCATCATAGGCATCATCAATTGAGATATGAGGCTTAATAGCGTTGAGTCTCCTCGCGCACGCATTCATTTTTTCAATTTTTTCTTCTTTTATTATGTAAAGAGCAGTGGCAATTTTTTCTAAATCGCTGACATTACCCTTGGAAATATTTTCCGCAACATATTTATAAGATTTTTTGTATTTTTTAAGCGTCTTCGGAAATCTTTCTTTTAATGCACTAGCTAAAGGCCCCAGCAAAAAAGAGGGGCCATAAGGCGGTTGAGGCTTTATATTGATAAAATCGTTTGCCTGCATTTCAGCTAATTCATCTCGTAACTCAAAAGAGAAAGGGCCATGCTTATAAAGAATAAATTCATAGCCAGTTGGCACACCAAATCCTTCTTGCAAAAAATATATACATTTCTGAATATGCGTCTCACTGCACCAACTTTCTTCTCGATTCATTGCTTCGATAAGTGAAAGCAACACGGCTTTTCTTTTTAATCCTTGGCTTAACATTTATTCTTCCTCCACAACTTCCTTCGCTTTTCGCAATATTGTTAGCCGCTTTTCTTTAAGCCATTTAATGGCTTTTTCCCTCTTTGCTGGATCGATAAAAATAAAATCGATAGTAGCATCGGGTATTTTCTCTAATGCCTCAGAAGCAGAAAGAGAAGAAATGATCCTTCCATCCTTTTTTCTCACGGGGAATTCCTTCGCTCCTGCTCCTTTGGAATAGGAATCACGTCTCACAGATTCTGCTCCAAACTCTATAATAGCCGCTTCATATATGACTTTCCCTGGGTCGAGAAATATTAATAAATCTTCGGGATTTTTCTCGTATAACACTTTGAAATGGGTTCTATTTACAATTCTTATTGCGGCATCGCTTGCAGCGCCATCAGCGGTATGCGCGGCAGTAACTAGATCGTTAATAATATTATTGTCTGTGGTATTAAGGAAAGTTGCTAAATCGGCACTAAATTTTGAACCTGGCAAATGATTTGCCAAAAAATCTTTTAGATGGATGTCATAAATGCGCCGAACAGGATGAAGATAGACTTGTGTGAACATAAAATAGCGAGCCAAAAGTAATGCTTCAGCCGAATGAATGCCGCCATCCTCTATCCCGAGCGTAGGTTCATTACTTTCCTTATCTTTTGGAAGAATTCTTAGTGTGTCTATGAGGCGGTAGTGATCAAATTTCCCGTACATCACCCCAGCGTGATGGGAATCCCTAAGAAGGTAATCAATCCGATCGACTCCAAAAGAATCCCCAACGATAATATCGGATAACAATGCCTCCCAAGTACTAAAAGTTGCATCTTTTATCAATCCTTTTATTTTTCTAGGACCAACGGCGAGTTTAGCTATATCCTCTGGGTCTACTTTCATTTTGCGACAAATTGTCCTCATTTCATCACTAAATATAAGCTGGCTCTTCAGGGTTTTGTGTGGTAGCGGAGGGGTTGAAATGAGGGCCTGATATCCCGCAATCTATCCTTCAAACGAATCTCTGGAGGGATAGAGGGTGCAGGATAAAGAGCTTTACCGGCAGCTGTTGGGATTGAAGGAGCCGTGGGATGTGTCGGAGATCAAGGTGGACTTTGCAGGGTTGAGGGTGGATTTATGGATCACCTGGCCGCCGGACCGGAAGGCGCCGTGCCCGGAATGCGGAAAGCTGTGCAATATTTATGACCACCGGGAGGAGCGGCAATGGCGGCATCTGGACACTATGCAGTTTCAAACGGTCCTCCACTGCCGGATTCCCCGTATCGAATGCGCTGAGCACGGGGTAAAGAGCATAAATGTGCCGTGGGCGGAAGGCAATTCGCGGTTCACGGCCTTGTTTGAACGGTTGTCAATCGATGTGCTCCTGGGCTGTCTGAACCAGACCAAGGCAAAGGAGATTTTAAAGCTCAGTTGGGACGAAATGCATCTCATCCAGGAAAAATCCGTTCGCAGAGGTCTTGATAGGAGAAAGGCTGCCGCCCTAAAGCGGCTCGGGGTGGATGAAAAGAGTTTTTTGAAAGGGCACCGGTATGCCACTCTTCTGTGCGATCTGGATGAGAAACGGGTGCTGGATGTGGCGCAGGACCGGAAAGAGGATTCTCTTAAGGGACTGCTTGAAAGCATTCCCGATGAGCAGCGCCAGGAGGTTGAAGCAGTGGCCGTGGACATGTGGGAGCCATATATAAACGCCGTACAGGCTCTTCTGCCGGAGGCCGACATTGTGCATGATAAATTTCACATTGCCAAATACCTGGGAGAGGCTGTAGACGCAGTGCGGAAGGCTGAGAATAAGGCCCTGATAAAGGACGGCTCAGAACTGCTGAAGGGGACTAAATACCTATGGCTGACCACGCCGGAGAATTGGAGTGCCAATCAGAAGCGGATGTTCAAGGAACTTAGGGACCAGGACCTGAAGGTGGGCAGGGCATGGGGGATCAAGGAGATGTTTGCCAACCTATGGGAATTCACTTACGAGAAGGCCGCAAGAAATTATTTCCGGAAATGGCACTGGTGGGCGACGCACTCCAGACTTAAGCCGATAGCACAAGTGGCAAAGATGTTGAAGCGGCACTTGGACAATATCCTTACGTACCTGAAACATCGGATAACGAATGCAGCAGTGGAGGGAATAAACAGCAGGATTCAGCAGGTGAAGTCAGCAGCGCGCGGGTTTAGGAACTTTGAGAACTACAGGATTGCCATCCTGTTTTTCTGCGGGAAGCTCGACCTGTACCCACAGGAAACCCAGTAGTGCCTATAAGCTGAACAGTCAAATGTTCGTGACTTAGGCCCTCTGGAAGTAGTTCTTCGGCCATATGGGAAAATGGCAGATGTCCCAAATCATGACACAATCCTGCCATCCGAATTGCACTCCTCCAGTAAGTTCTGGCATGTTCATCTGAAAGTTCTGTAAGTGATTCTTTGATCTCGGGGAGGACATTGTTTTCATGTGTTACTACATCGTACACTCGACCTGCGAGTTCCATAACGCCTAATGAATGCTCAAAACGTCGATGAGTGGCACCTGGATACAAGAGATAGGTCATTCCAAGTTGATGAATATGCCTCAGCCTTTGGAAGGGATGGGAATCTATAACAGAACGCTCATAAGAGTTGTATTGAATAAAAACATGGATTGGGTCTCTGACCTCATGAGTATGCTTAGCCAAGATATTTTTCCTTATTTACCGTTTTGCCCTATATTTGAGAAATATGGGGCAATAACTTAGCGTTTCCATGGGTGTCGATTCGCCCCAATTACGATTTTTTGATTGAAATCTAACGGAATTATAACAGATTTGAAAATTAAAACATGTTAGAAAATTTGTGTCCCGGTTTTTATTCACTTAAATCGATTATTAGGTGTAAAGTCACATTCCAAGGTATTAAGGTTAGTACTTCTTCTCCTTCCTGACCACCTTCCCAATGATCCTGTATCTCTGGCCGCCTTTCTTTAGCTCGACATCCTCGTATTTGGGGTTGAGGGGATGGAGGAACAGAGTTTTGCCTAATTTTTTAAGCTGTTTGAAAGTGGCCTCTTCGTCGTTTTTCACGACCACGTAATCCCCCGGGACCGCCTCGACGTCCGGATTGACGATGATCACCTCACCCTCAGTAAATTCGGGTATCATACTGTCGCCCTTTACCTTCAGCGCAAAGACCTTCTTGCCCCTCACGTCCGTCTCCGTCCATTCGCCGGCCCCGGCCGAATCGCCCGGGGCGCCGTCCTGACGCCAATTGCCGGCCGCGACCCATGAGATTATCGGGACCTTTCGTACTATCTTCAGGGGCGCGGGTTCTACGTTAACAGGCAGGTATCCGGTCTCAAGCAGGAACTCGTTTGGATCGGCCTGCAGGGCCCGGAGGATCCTCATAATGACATCGAGTGTGGGCGATTTTCTTGCTCCTTTTTCGATATAGTGGACGTACTCCGCCGAGATACCGGCGATTCTCGCAACCTCGCTTGCGGGTAACCCTAGGGCCTTTCTTCTTTCCTTTATGTATTCGCCGACCGTCATGATTACATTAACTATAGTTCT
The DNA here is from genome assembly GCA_021787835.1 of Deltaproteobacteria bacterium. GTDB lineage: Bacteria > Desulfobacterota > Dissulfuribacteria > Dissulfuribacterales > Sh68 > JAJYLJ01. The sequence goes on from JAJYLJ010000082.1 coordinate 7,497, forward strand.
AACAAATCACTTTTGTCAAGCTTAACTGCCGTTATATTGACTTTAGTTCTAAGGTTCCATTATGTTTAGACCGATTGCAGCCCGAATGAGAGGCATTGCAACCAGAAAGAGAGGTCACCAATGCAATCGTTCAATCCAGCAAGAATCATCCTGAAGAGAAAGAGCCTGAACAAGACGCAGCAGGATTTGGCCAGGGAAACGGGCCTGAGCAACGCCGCAATCTATTACATCGAGAAAGGCAAGAGGACGCCAAAGGCTGGAACTCTCGGCCGGATCGCTAGCGCCCTCGAATGCAACGTCGACTATTTTTACGAGGAGAAACCTGGCAATAACGCCAATACCGGACAACTTGTTTGAGACGGGAGGGATTATGGAGCCGGTTCGAATAGAGTTGGGCGGCGCGCTGACGGACATATCCGAGGAGGAGCTGCTTCACTGGGTCCACGGGAACCTGGCAAAGATAAAAGGGCACGCAAGAAAATACCTTCCCTACTCGCCTTACGAGATGGAGGAGTTTATGCAGCAGGCTTATGAGGCCGCCGTGAGGGCCTGCGGCAGGAGCCCGCAAATTGGCCCGACATTCGAGAAAATCTTCTGGTCTTCCTTCCGGATTGCCTGCATCAAGATGACCTATACCCATGGGGAAAAGATCGACGTGTACCACGAGGAATACCGGGAATTCGGGGATGATGAGGAGGCGGCGACCCGAGTGCCTTCGGAGTATCGTGTCCTTCCGGCAAGGCTGCTTGACTCGTCTAGAATGGCGTAAGTGGAAGCGCTATGCCGGCTGTGGCATGGCTGCGGCGGCGGTGTAATTCCAGGGCAGCCAGTCTTTGGGATTCCGGGCGA
>JAJYLJ010000083.1 GCA_021787835.1 Deltaproteobacteria bacterium
AAGAAGATCGGCGACAAAATCATCGTTCAGGCAGGGCGATTGCCCATCTTCCGAAACGATGACGCCATGGGCGGCTGGCTCAAGCGCCCCAACACAATCCTTGTTGACAGCCGGCAGCTCGAATCCGACGAGGCCATGAGCGCGGACTTCAAGGCTATCGCCGCACGGGAGATAGACGAGTTCAAGGCCGAGTACCAGACCCGCTACCCGGGCCGTGACGCTGGGGACCTCACTGACGAAGACCTGCTCCGGGAGGTGATGAACACCATCGGCAAACCAGGCAGGCTCGGCGAGCACATCAAATGCGTGGTAAGCGTCTCGATGCTCACCGAGGGCTGGGACGCCAATACCGTAACCCATATACTTGGCGTCCGCGCCTTCGGAACGCAGCTTCTGTGCGAGCAGGTGGTAGGCCGGGGCCTCAGGCGCATGAGCTATGCTGTCAATGAGCATGGCATGTTCGAGCCTGAATACGCCGAGGTCTATGGCGTACCGTTTTCGTTTATCCCGTGTAGCGGCTCTACCAGGGAGCCAAAACCAGGCCCGCTTCCCACCCGTGTCCGCGCCCTCGAAAGCCGCATCGCCTGCGAGATCATCTTCCCCCGCCTGCTCGGGTACCGTTATGACATTCAGGGCGACCGTATAACCGCCCGATTTACAGAAGATTCGCATTTCGCGCTCTCGACCGCCGATATCCCCACTGAAACTGAAATGTCCCCGATCGTCGGAACCACTGAGAAGCACACACTCGACGACCTGAAGCGTCGTAGGCCCAACGAGGTCGTTTTCCTGCTGGCCAAGCTTACCCTCGAAAAATATTTTCTCGACGATGAGGGCAACGGCAAACCCTGGCTCTTTCCGCAGATGCTCGCCATCACTAAACGCTGGCTGGCCGAATGTGTGACGTTCAAGGATCACACCTTTCCGCAACTGCTGCTCTTGGTCGAGTTTGCGCACGACGCAGCCGACCGCATCTACAAGGCCATAGTAGCCTCGACCGACGGCACGGCGACACTTAAGCCCATCCTTCGCCCGTATGACACTCTTGGCTTCACCAGATATGTGGATTTTGACACGACCCGCCCGGTATTCGCCACACGCGCTGACAAGTGCCACATATCCCACGTCGTGGCCGACACTGATTCCTGGGAACAGAAGATGGCCCAGACGTTTGAGGATATGCCGGAAGCCGTCCGCTACGTCAAGAACCACAACCTCGGCTTTATTATTCCCTACACCTTGAACGGCGAGGAAAGGAACTATATCCCTGACTTCATCGCCTGCATTGACGACGGCCATGGCCCGGATGACCTCCTGAACCTGATTGTCGAAGTCACGGGCGAAAAGAAAAAAGACAAGGCGGCAAAGACCGCCACCGCCCGCACGCTCTGGGTTCCGGCTGTCAACAACCATGGTGGCTTCGGGCGCTGGGCGTTCATTGAGATCGTTGACCCGTGGGATGCGCAGAACGCGATCCGGGCGTTTATCGCGACTTCAACCAATGAAAAGGATCCCTGAACATGCCACCGGTCTATTATCACCAGAATAAATTTCCTCCGTCAGATCTGGATTTGCAGAGATTGCTGCCGCTCGTCGGGCCCGCGAACGCTGGATTGGCGCGCTATGACGGCATCCTTTCCGCCATCCCCAACGCCAATGTCCTGCTTGCGCCGTTAACCACTCAGGAAGCGGTGCTTTCGAGCCGCATTGAAGGCACACAGGCCACCCTCGGCGAGGTGCTGGAATTCGAGGCCGGTAAAGAGGCGCTCAGCGAGGAAAAGAAGGCGGATATCCATGAAGTGCTTAACTATCGCTTGGCCTTGCAAAATGCTGTCAAACAGATGGAAACGCTGCCTCTCTCACAGAGATTGATAAAAGGTGCGCATAGTGTTCTGATGCAAGGCGTTCGTGGCCGTAACAAGGCACCTGGCGAATACCGCCGGGTCCCGAACTGGATCGGCCCGGCTGGATGCACGATCGAAACCGCCCGTTTTGTTCCTCCGGGAGCCGAAAAGGTGCCGGATGCCATGTCTGCATGGGAGCGTTATCTGCACGCCGACGCGCCTGACAAGCTCGTTCAACTTGCAATACTTCATGCCGAATTCGAGGCGATTCACCCGTTTCTGGACGGCAACGGACGTCTTGGGCGGCTGCTGATTCCGCTCTATCTTGTGGACAAGAAGCTGCTCTCCACTCCAAACTTTTATATCAGCGCTTATTTCGAGGCCCGCCGCGATGAATATTACGACCGTCTTCTGGCCGTATCCCGCGACAACGACTGGACAGGATGGTGCGTCTTTTTTCTGACAGCCATCGTCGAACAGTCCCGTTCAAATCACTCCAAGGCCAAGGCGATTCTCGATCTCTATCAGGAAAAGAAGCTCTGGATCACCGAGCTGACGCATTCTCAGTATGCCATTCGGGCGCTGGACTGGTTTTTCAGCAGGCCGGTATTCAAATCTTCTGATTTTTATACATCCTCCGGCGTTCCTGTGCCAACCGCACGCAATATTTTGAAAAAATTGACGAATAACAGTATGTTTTCCATATTGCGTCCTGGAAGCGGGCGAAGCCCCGCTGTTTTGATGTTTTCACAGTTGATCGGCATTACCGAGGGGATCGAGATTATCGATAGGATTTGAATTCAATAAAATAGCGGCAAACCGATTTGTTGCTAATAAAATACCATTTTGTTATCAACAAAATCTTCTATTGCTAATATATGAGACACAACGGAAAAGACATGACTAAAAAGAACACCACTCAGACGGCGGTTGAATCCATCCGCCATAAGGACAAGCGATACAACATACCAACGGAGGAGCTGCGCGACTTTGTGGCAGAGGACGAGCAGACGCCAAAGACCATGCTCTACCCGCGCGACCCGTCCCTTGACCCGCAACTGGTCTGGAAGGGCAAGGACGAACAGGACCGCGAGGACCTTGCTGTGCCGGTCGTTCCCATCTACATCCAGGAGAAGATTCACCCGCAGGCGCTCATAGACGATCTGTTGCGCAAAGACCAGCCCGGTTACAAACAGCCCGACCTCTTTGCTGACTTTAACGGCCTGCCCGAGGATTTTGACCAGCGTGTTGACTTCTATCACCACGAAGGCCACTGGTCAAACCGCATGATCCTGGGCGATTCGCTCCTGGTGATGACCTCTCTGGCCGAAAAGGAAGGATTAAAGGGCAGGGTGCAGACGATCTACCTCGACCCGCCTTACGGCATCAAGTTCGGCTCAAACTGGCAGGTCAGCACCCGAAAGCGCGACGTCAAGGACGGCAGGGCCGAGGACGCCACCCGTCAGCCGGAGCAGATTCGCGCCTTTCGCGACACATGGAAGCTGGGCATCCATTCGTATCTGAGTTATCTGCGGGATAGGCTTGCGGTTGCGAGGGAGCTTCTCACAGAGACCGGCAGCGTCTTTGTGCAGATTGGGGATGAGAACGTCCATCTGGTGCGGTGCGTGATGGATGAGGTGTTTGGGGCAGAGAATTTTTGTAGCGGGATTACGTTTCAGAAAACCAGCAATGCTGGTGGCTCATCTGGATTGAGACTGATCGCGGGTTTGTATGACGTCGTGCTTTGGTATGCCAAGAACATAGAGCAAGTGAAGTATCGTCAGCCCTTCTCTATGAAGGAAGTCGGGGCTGAAGGGGCTTCACTATATACACAGGTTGAGGAACCAAACGGAACACGTCGTCGGTTGACCAAAGATGAAAAAAATGGAGCGCCATTACCCAAAGGAGCAAGAGCCTTCGGATTGGATAATATCACCAGTCCAAGACCTTCAGGTGGAGCCGATTTGGTGACCTACACGTTCCGCGGTAAGAACTACTTCCCAGGGGCAGGCACGTTCAAAACAAGCAGGGAAGGCATGGACAGACTTGTCTGGGCTGGACGACTCGAAGTTGGAGGTAACAATCTCGCTTACCTTCGTTATGTGGATGATTTTCCTGCATTTCCGATTGGGAATCTATGGACCGATACGCTTGGCCAGAATCAGTTCGGCGGTGATAAAATTTATGTCGTTCAGACTGCACTCAGAGTCATTGAGCGTTGCCTCTTGATGACTACCGACCCGGGCGACCTGGTCCTTGACCCCACCTGCGGGAGCGGCACCACCGCCTATGTCGCGGAGCAGTGGGGCAGGCGCTGGATCACCTGCGATACCAGCCGGGTGGCCCTGGCTCTGGCGCGCACCAGACTCATGGCCGCCAAGTATCCTTATTACCTGCTGGCCGATTCGCCTGAAGGCGTCAAAAAGGAGGCGGAACTGGCCCGCACTCCAGACCTTGCCATGATGGAGATGGAGAAGAAAACGGAAGGCGATATCAGGAAGGGCTTTGTCTATAAGCGCGTGCCGCATGTCACATTGAAATCCATCGCCAACAATCCGGACATCAAAGAGGGCATGACACGCGAGGAGATCGACCGCGCCATCGCCCGCCACGCCGACACCGAAATCCTTTACGACCAGCCCTACGAGGACAGAAAGACCGTCAGGGTCTGCGGCCCGTTCACCGTGGAGAGCCTGTCTCCGCACCGGGTGCTGTCCACAGCGGATGAAGACATGGACGGCGTTGTAACAAGCCGGGAGGCACAGATGGGACAGGATTTCGTCGCCATGATCCTCGAAAACCTCAAAAAGGCAGGCGTCCAAAACACCAAGAAGGGAGAGCGCATAAAATTCGATACGCTCGAACCCTATGCCGGGGCATGGCTGAACGCCTCCGGCGAATACACCGATGCGGATGACAGGACCAGGCGTGTGGCGGTCTCCATAGGCCCTGAACACGGCACGGTCGGCCCTGGCCAGGTGAAGGAGGCCGCAAAGGAGGCGGTGCAGGGCCTGGGCTTCGATCTATTGTTGGTCTGCGGCTTTGCCTTTGACCCGCATGTCTCCGAGGAGGCCAGACGCTACGGCAGGCTGACGGTGTTGCCTGTCAGAATGAACCCGGATCTGGCCATGGGCGACGAACTGCTCAAAAAGACTGGCGCGGGCAACCTGTTCATGGTGTTCGGCGAGCCGGACGTGGAGATCAGGAAGCAGAAGGATGGCGCGCTCATCGTGGAGATCAAGGGTGTGGACGTGTACGACCCGACGACAGGCGAGATACGTTCATCTTCCACCGACGACATCGCCTGCTGGTTCATAGACACGGATTACAACGGCGAGGGCTTCTTTGTGCGCCACGCCTATTTCACCGGCGCAAACGACCCTTACGGCAGACTCAAGCGGGCGCTTCGGGCCGATATATACGAGGCCGCATGGCAGAGTCTCTACAGAACCGTGAGCAGACCTTTTCCCGCGCCTGAGAGCGGAAGGATCGCTGTGAAGGTCATCAACCACTACGGCGACGAGGTGCTGAAGGTGTTCGATGTGGTGTGATCGATCGCAATTTTTATTGAGGTTGCCCTGCTCAACCCCTACATGGCCTGGATTACATTTTTGAATTGCTTAAACCTGTCATGATTCCAGTCCCACGCGCCAGCTTTGGTGGCCTCGCCGATTTTCAGACCAGTAAACTCATCTTTCCCTGCCAGATATGAGTGGAGTTTTATTTTGTGCAAACGCTCTATTTTTTGATTATTCTTTTTTAGGCACCCAATATACTGATCAACGCATTCAAAAGTCGCAGTATCCTTGACAATCTCCAGACATAGGTCTTCCAGCGTTCCGGATTGAATATCTTGGCCGTCAGAACCTGGGAAAAGCATGAATGCCGTGCGAGGATTATCTCCAGCAAATTCAAATGGTTTGCCAGGCACAGGTAACTTTACTTCCTTAAAGGATTTTTTTACGCTTTGAATTGCTGAAGAAGTATCGGTTTCAGCATCGCGGGCGACTGCAATGGTGGTGACACTTTCATAGTTCTCCAGATTGGATAATGTTTTCAGAAATTTTGGCAGCTCCGTTATGCCGCCAAAATTTATAACTTGCACATCATCTACACCAAAGGCCCCTAATGCACTGATAAAAAAATGCAAGGCATCGGCGCCTTCGACCAATAACAACTTGGCCTTTTCAATACGGATGGTCTTATCCCGAGGCGCCATTTCAACGCACCTCCATGCCGGTCTCGATTGCCACCTTCAACATTTCGTAATCAAAGCATTTTGCCATTATTTTATTATCGATTCTGTCGATGCGTATGTAACTGAAGTTATCGCTCAATTCCCCTGAAATCCCATCATGTGCCGCTTCAAGGCACTCATAACTATGGGTCGTTCCGATCACCTGGCAGTCATATCTGCGAGCGGCCTTTGCGATTGCCTCCCAAATTTTTGGCATTACTGAATAATAAATGCCGTTTTCACATTCGTCTATGAGCACAATGCCGCCTTTTGAGGTGGCGATAGCAAGAATGATGGAAAGCAATCTTGAAACTCCGTCTCCCATATAGGCCACGGGGATTTTCCTTGATAACCCGATGTCTCCATGAATCAGCGAAATATCCCCCATCGCAACAGAGGAAAGGGATTTCAAATCCGGCTCAATGATGCGCAAAAATTTAACAATTTCTTCCTGCTTGCCGTGGATATCCAGATGTCCGAATCTTTGAGCCTCTTCCTGGGGATTCGCCGGCATTCGAGCGCTCAGAAAGGTGACTGGAAGTAACTTGATTTCGAGATTATCGACATGAATCCCAAGACCTCCAACTCCCATTACCAGATGAGCTGTTTGTTTTCCCGCTTTTTTATTCTTATGCTCATAGACGATATCCAGTGCATAAGAGGGTTCTGGTTTCTGATCCGTTCTGACTTGCGCAGGCATTCCCTGTCCCCTGACATTTGCCTGAATTGAAGCTGGTACATATTGAGGATTAAATCTAACCGTCATCTTTTCTTCGCGGTTATTAACGGCGACAGAAATAGTTATGCTTTTTTTTAAATTATAATCATAAAAAACCGGCGCCCACATTGATTCAGGATCGAGTGAAACAGTTCCTATCCCTCGAGATGCGAATTGGCGCAAAATCATCTGTGGATTCAATCTGTCAAAAAACATAAAGAGTGCTTCAAGGATTGAGGTCTTGCCTACGTTATTGCGCCCGCCCAAAAGAGTTACTCTGGAAAGCTTGGGAATTTCCAGACGCTCAAATCCTTTGAAGCCGTCAATAATAAGCCTGGTAATCATATAACAACCCTCCACATAAGGAATTTGTCGCTATCGGATAAGTTACTTCTAATCCGATAGAAAATCATAATCGTAAAATAATATCAAAGTCAGGTCTTGAAATATAAGATATTTGTAACGACCGAGCTTCAAGCTTGTCTTTCCGAGCTTATATTTCAAGACCTGACCCCAAAAGTAACCCAGTTCTCAATCTGCAAACCAGGAACCTTCTCGAATTCACGGACATTGTTAGTGACGACAATCAAACCCTTGCTTCTGGCATGACCCGCTATCTGGCTGTCATAGGCCCCGATCTTCTGGCCTCGGCGTTCCATGGCCGCGATGATCTGCCCGCTGTGAGCGGCGGCATTCCTGTCAAAGTCCAGCACCTCCAGCCTCGCTGCAAAGCCCTCTATGACTTCCATGTTGGTCTCCGGGTTTTCCGACTTCTCAGCCCCTTTGATCAACTCCATCAGCGTAACGGCGCTGATGCACAGCTGACCATGATGGCGACGGAAGGCTTCACGCACCTCCTGAGGGCGGTTCTTGATGGTGTAAATGCAGATACAGGTGTCAAGGAGGTATTTTAGCATCAGAAACCCTCACGCTTCTGCACGGGAGGCTGGTCACGTTCAGCCATAAAATCGGGGGTCGCCCGGGGGCCGTCAAACCAGCTGTCCCATGTCTCGCCGGCAGGGGTGATAATGCGCGTGCGGCCCACCGCCACAACATCAACCTGTTTTACATCCGCCGGCAGCGCCACCGCCTTGGGAAGCCGCACCGCCTGCGAACGATTGCTTTTAAATACAGTAGCTTTTTCCATTTTCTCATCCTTTGTTTTGATATGACGAATATAATTTATGATAGGCCGTCCCACGGGATATGTCAATGGGATATACTCGTTATTGCGCCCTCCCAGAAGAGTGACCCTGGACAGCCTGGGGATTTCCAGGCGCTCAAACCCTTTAAAGCCATCAATCATAAGTTTGGTAATCATCTAACAACCCTCCACATAAGGAATTTGCCGCTATCGGGCAAGTTACTTCTAATCCGATGGAAAATCATCATTGCGAAGACCATCCGATAAAGGTACCCGTTATATATGATTCAGGAATTGCCTGATTGATAAGATTGAGCATATCTTAACTAGCGTGCTGTTGCCAAGAGGTCCGTGTCGCGAGGTTGGCGGTCTGCGC
>JAJYLJ010000084.1 GCA_021787835.1 Deltaproteobacteria bacterium
CGATGTGGCCCTGGCGTTCCTTGGCTGCGTGATATTCCGCATTTTCAGACAGGTCGCCATGGGCCCTGGCCTCTGCAATGGCCCTTATGACATCCTGTCTTTCCACCCTTTCCAGGTGCTCAAGTTCTTTTTTTAACCTTTCATAGCCATCCCTGGTTATTGGAATGCGCTCCATAACTAAAAATCTCCTGGTGTCTTTTAAGCAAAATAACTATATCCATAAAAATAATAAAAGAAATCCCTGATGCAAGGGTTGGCGATCCATATTGCCCGAATGGTTGCCCCACAAACAATCAAAACCACTTTCTTTGCGCTGGTCTCTGCGCCGGCAACCTTAACTCCTTGATGATAATTTTGATGTCAAAAGACACAATTCAACCAAAACAACCCTTATCTTAAAGGATAAACGGGTTGGCGGGGCATGTATTAGCGCTTTATATCGATAAAATTTTATGATATTTTAAGGATATGAAAAAATCAATAAATATGCTGGCCCTGTATAAAATAGCCAGCTGGCTCCTATATGGCGTATCGAGGCCTTTTTTGGAGGCATGGTCCAGACTGGAGGGCTCGGAGGGCATATGGGCCGCCCGCCTGGGTTATGTGCCAAAACACATAATAGATACCGGGCCCTATGATATATGGATGCAGGCTGTATCCACAGGAGAGGTTGGGGTGGCCGAGGCCATTGTAAAGGCGATAGACAAAAGGACGAATGACATTAAAATTCTTATCTCCGCCACAACGCCCGCCGGCATCGCAAGGGCCATGTCATCGCTTGCTCCGCGCTGTTCGGTGATCCCGTACCCACTGGATTTTCCACAGGTGGCCCAGCGTATCGCAGGCGCCATAAGACCCAGGCTATATGCATGCCTTGAAACCGAGCTGTGGCCCAACCTTATCAGGACGGTTCAAGACATGGGATCAAAAACCATATTAATAAATGGGCGCATATCGGCGCAATCTCTGCCAAGATACCGCAAAATAGGCGCATTGATACATCATCTACTCAAGGACTTTTCTGGTATTTGCGCCATCTCAGAGGTCAACAAGGATCGGCTGGCGGCGATCGGTGCCCCCAGGGAAAGGATTTATGTAACCGGCAATGCAAAATTTGAAGGCATGCTCTCAAGGCCAGACCGACACAGGGTCGGCGTCATCCGTGAATGCCTAGATATAAATGAATCACAAAAGGTTATCGTGGCCGGCAGCCTGAGAGGCGGAGAGGAAAAACCGGTTATCGACGCCTATCTGACCTTGAAACACTCATTTCCCGGCCTTGTATTGTTTCTGGTTCCAAGACATATAAACAAGGTGTCTTGTATTGCATTGTATCTGAAGGATAAAAATATTAAATTCCAACTTTGGAGCAAACTTGAGATGGGTGAGGGGCGGGTGTGCGATGTTATTTTGGTGGATTTGATGGGCCCGCTGTTTGATCTTTACGGACTTGCCTCAGCGGCGTTTGTGGGGGGCTCCCTTGTTCCAAAGGGAGGGCAAAACATTATGGAGCCAGCTGCATGGGCGCGCCCTGTATTTTACGGACCGCATACAGATAATTTTGAAGAGGCACGATCCGCCCTTGAAATATATGGCGGCGGGCGCGAAGTAAGATGCGCCAAAGATCTTGCGGATGCCATAAAACCGGTTCTAGATGACCCTCAAATACAATATGAACAAGGATGTGCGGCCAAAAGGGCGCTGATGGAACTATCGCACGGCGCAGCCGACAAACAGGCCGAGATATTGCTTAAATTATTAAACTGACCAGACATGCCGTCTACTCGTCCATCGTTTTATCAAACGTTTTATCAAAATCCAACATCTGGGCCGACTCCGACTCGGAAACACTATCAACACTCTTTAGTTTAGTTTGTATCTTTCTGGTCCTTGCGCCAACAAGATCATCAAGGTCCTTGCTGGCTGCGTTTAATTTTTCCTGGGTCTTTTTAAGAAGGTCTCCAAACTTGCCAAACTCGGTCTTCACCGCCCCCAATATCTTCCACACCTCGCTCGATCGCTTTTCCACGGCCAGGGTACGAAACCCCATCTGCAAACTATTTAATATGGCGGCTAGCGTTGTAGGACCTGTCACTATGACCTTAAATTCCCGCTGAAGCTTCTCGACAAGTTTTGTGTTGCACACCACCTCGGCAAACAGGCCCTCAACCGGTAGAAACATAATGGCAAAATCGGTTGTATCGGGCGGATTTATATATTTATTGTGTATATCGTTTGCACACTTACTAATTGTCTTTGAAAGCCCTTGTGTCGCCTCATCCATTTGTGCCCCACTGCCAGATTCGTGAGCCGCGACAAGATTATTATAGACATCCATTGGAAACTTGGCATCAATTGGCAAATAGACCGGTCTTTCTCCATCTGTCTTGCCAGGAAGCTTTATGGCGAACTCCACCCTTTCACTGCCACTACTCTTTACGGCCACATTTTCCTCGTATTGATTGGGGGATAGTATCTGAGAAAGTATGTTGCCAAGCTGGACCTCGCCTAAAATACCCCTGGTTTTAATGTTTGATAAAACCCTTTTTAAATCTCCAACCCCGACGGCCAAGTTCTGCATCTCGCCAAGCCCTTTGTGCACCTGATCAAGCCTTTCGCTTACCTGCTTAAAAGACTCCCCTATGCGTCTTTCCAGGGTTATCTGGAGCTTTTCGTCAACGGTCACCCTCATCTCCTCCAACTTCTTTACATTCTCCTCGCTTATCCTCTTGAGGCCGTCATCGACCGTATCACGCAACCTGTCAAGACGCTGCTCCATCGCCGTATTTAATATTGATTGGCTGTCAGCCATCAGTTTAAACCCGTCTTTTTGGGTATCGTTAAACTGTTTCAGCGACCCCTCAAGCTGCGCCTTTATATCAGAGGCATTATTGTTCAATTGGGTTTGAAATGAATTTAATGTCTTATAAAGTGTCTCTGTCTGTATCTTTATTTGATTAACAAAATCATCGAGCCTGTCTCTTTGCATCTGGCCCAACTCGTTAAAATTACGGCTTATCGTCGCTTCATAATTGTTCATGAGATTGTTAAGTTCTGTCCTGAGTTCCATATTGGCGCGGGACAACCGCTCATAGTTTTCGGCAGCACCCTGTGCCAAGGCGCGATCAAGCCTTTCGATACCGCTCTGCGTCTTATCTAAAAAACCGGATATAGATATGATATTTCTATGCAAAATCCCAAATCGCCAAAGGAGTATTATATTTAAGGCAACAATAACCACAAACAACCCTATTGTTAAGCTTTCCATGGCAATCCCTAGGTTCTCAAAAAGATCAGTGCAAACTCACTATCGTCGGTGTTTTTCAACAATCAGTCTTTTATAAATAATAGCGAGGGCTTCCAAGGTAAGATCCGGCAACACGTCTTCAATTGTGTCACAATAAGGGGTTATGATAGATGCCAGACCACCCGTCGCTATCACCTTCGGTTTTTCTTGAAACTCTTTCACGAGGCGCCTGACAATACCGTCTGTAAGACCAGCAAAGCCATATATAATGCCAGCTTGTATCGCCGAGCTTGTATCCTGGCCTATAGCGATTTTTGGTTTTACAAAAAGCCTGACTCTCGGCAATTTCGATGTCCCATGAAAAAGGGCCTCGCTCGCCAGCGCGACACCAGGCGCTATGGATCCGCCAAGATATTCGCCGGCTGCGGATATGCAATCAAAAGTTATGGCCGTGCCATAGTCGATCACAATGAGTGCCCTTTTATATCTAGAATAGGCCCCTATGGCATTGACAATCCGGTCCACCCCTAACTCGTGAGGTCTTCTGTAAAGAATAGGCATACCAAGCGGCATGTCGCCGCTTAGGATTATGGCGTTCTTTTTGATATATTTAACGGAAAATTCTTCCCAGACATTTATTAATGGAGGGACAACACAAGAAATGATAATATCTTCTATTTGATCGATTTTTAAATCTATAAATCCAACAAAATGATCCAGCAAAACAGCTAACTCATCAGCCGTGACATATTTATCAGTGTGTATCCTCCAGCTTTGGGTGATAGATTCACCCTGGATCACCCCGAGGACGGTATGTGTATTTCCTATGTCAATAGCCAGAAACATTCTTACCTGGTATAGAGTTTGTTTTTATGCTATTATAAGGTTCTATTTAAAAAAAATTCAATCTTGTTTTTTATATTAAAAATTATTGATATTTTTTAATATAAAAATGATTTTTATTTTTAATAGGTTATATACTTTTTAACAAACCTAACAGTTATTTTATTCTTGTTTATATTTTAAAAGGAGTAGTTATATGCTTTGCTTAGATGTTAAGAAAAATGACCTGCTTTTTCCTTTATACAATCTTCAAAGTATTGTAGATAAAAAAACAACAATGAATATCCTTAACAATGTTCTGCTTTATAGTAACGATCAGGAATTATTTATTGAAGCTACGGATATGGAGATAAGTTATAAAAATAAGATATTGTGTAATATAAAAGATCAGGGTGCTATCACCATAAATGCAAAAAAATTTTATGAGATAGTAAAAGAATTTCCTACTGATGAAATAAGTATAGAGGAATTACCTAATCTTTGGTTAAAGATAGCGACACCAGATAAAATTGAATATAAAATAGCTGGATTACCACCAGAGGATTTTCCGAGGTTTAAATATATTAATAATGAAAATTATATAGAAATAGACTCATCCTTACTTAGGGATATGATAGAAAAGACTATATTTTCAACATCATCTGATGATAAAAAACCTAATCTGTCTGGTATATTTTTGGAACAGTTAAAACAAGATGAAAAAGATTTCATAAGAATGGTAAGTTCAGACGGACATAGATTGAATTTAGTTGAAAAATTAATAGATGGAAATTTGTTAAATACAGGAGAAGGGGTAATTATTCCACGAAAAGGGGCGCAGGAAATAAAAAAGCTTGCGGAAAATAACGAAAAGATATTGTTGGGAATAGATAATAAGTTATGTTTTATAAAGGCCGATAGTGAATATTTAACGATAAGACTAGTAGATGCAAAATTTCCAAATTATAAAACAATAATACCGGAAATAAAAAACAAGGTCTTGGTTTTAGATAAAAATTATTTTTTATCTGCACTTAAGAGAGTGACGATACTGGCGTCTGATTCTGAATTTAATGCGATCAAGCTTTTTGTGCAAAATTCAAAAATGAAAATAGAATCAATGATAAAAGAAATAGGAGAGGTATATGAATTTTTAGATATAAACTATAGCGGAGACCCGTTTGAAATAGCAATAAATGCAAAATTTATAATAAATATATTATTAGTTATGAAGTCAAAAAATATAACAATAACCATAAATAATCCAGATTCACCATGTATTATAACCGGCGATAAAAAAGATGAAGGTTTCTTAGGTCTTATTATGCCGATGTCTATTTCTTAAACTAGGTTTTGGGGGTATTGATTTATATATGGATATTAATGACGTTCAGGATAAATATAACGCTAATCAAATAAAGGTGCTGGCCGGTCTTTCGGCGGTCAGAAAAAGACCGGCAATGTATATAGGAAACACAGCGATAGATGGACTTCATCATCTGGTATATGAAGTTGTGGACAATAGTATCGATGAGGCGCTGGCTGGTTTTTGTAATTTAATCAATGTAACTATACACGAAGATGGAACGCTTACCGTGGAAGACAATGGCAGGGGCATACCCGTTGACATTCATCCAACTGAAGGCATTTCGGCCCTCGAGGTTGTGATGACAAGGTTGCATGCCGGCGGAAAATTTGACCATCAAACATATAAGGTCTCTGGCGGGCTTCATGGTGTCGGCGTCTCTGTCGTCAATGCCTTGTCGGAATATTTGAATGTGGATGTGTATAGAAACGGCAACATATACAGGCAGGGCTACAGAAAAGGAGACCCTGTCAGATCTGTGGAGAATGTGGGAGAGACAAAAAAACATGGCACCAGGGTAACGTTTAAGCCTGATACCGAGATTTTTGAAACCACCGAGTTTCAGTATGATATTTTACAGGCGAGGATGAGGGAGTTGGCCTTTTTGAACCCGTCTATAAAGATAACACTGAACGATGAGCGGACCGGTATGTCTGCCGAGTATCACTTTACGGGCGGACTAGCGGCCTTTGTGGAGTATTTAAACGACAACAAGGAGCTGATAAACGAAAAACCGATTTATATAAGCGGCGAAAAAGACCAGATTCAGATAGAGATAGCCTTTCAGTACAACACCGGCTATTCAGAAAAGTTGCTTAGCTATGTAAACAACATACGGACAAAAGACGGCGGCACGCATGTGGCGGGTTTCAGGCTTGCCCTGACCAAATGTATCAATAGGTATGCAAGCGAGGATATTGTACCCAAAAAACTCAAGGAAAAAATGGAGGGCGATGACTTAAGGGAGGGTCTTACGTGTGTTGTGTCTGTAAAGGTGCCGAATCCACAATTTGAGGGTCAAACAAAAACAAAACTTGGCAATACCGAGGTCAGATCCGCCGTCACATCAATAGTCTATGACGCCCTTTCTGCTTATTTTGAAGAGAATCCGTCGGTTTCTAAAAAAATTCTTGCAAAGGTGGTTGATGCGGCGAGGGCCCGCGAGGCGGCAAAAAAGGCAAAAGAGCTGGCCAGAAAGTCAAGCTCTGGACAGGATATGTCAATGGCCGGAAAGCTTGCGGAGTGTCAGGAAAAAGACCCTGAGCGCAGGGAGATATTTATAGTTGAGGGCGATTCGGCAGGGGGGAGCGCAAAACAAGGAAGGGATAGGCGCTTTCAGGCGATCTTGCCGCTCAAGGGTAAGATTATGAATGTGGAAAAGGCCAGATTTGATAAGATGATATCCAGCGAGGAGATTAGAAATCTTATCTCTTCGCTTGGCGCGGGCATAGGCGGCGACGAGTTCGATATAAGCAAACTCAGGTATCACAAGGTGATTATCATGACGGACGCCGATGTTGACGGCGCCCACATAAGAACACTCCTTCTCACATTTTTTTATCGTCAAATGTCTTCTCTTATTGAAAACGGCATGCTGTATATAGCACAACCCCCCCTTTACAGGGTTGCATTCGGCAAGGGCAAGGAAATTTTTCTTAAGGATGAGGCCGATCTCAATGAATTTCTTTTTAATAGAATATCAAAAGAGGTGTCCATTAGGCCAAGGGGCTGGGATTTTTCTTATAAAGAAGAAAAGTTGAGACGGCTCTTGCTTGATATGTCCCTCTATGACCAGGCCCTGGATGATCTGGTTAGAAGGGGCTATTGGAGAAGGCTTTGCGTTGATGTTGTAGAGTTTGGGCTGGAGTCGGTCAAACAGCTTGAAGATATTGATTTTATGGAAAGGCTGGTCGGCCGGCTCAGGGAGGGGGGCTATAGTGTGGGAAGAATAGGGCCATCGGCGTTCGATCTTCCTGGTTATGAGTTTCATGTGGGGATGCGTGATCTTGCGTATCTATCCGCCTCAATCGGGGCCGATTTTGTCGGGGCGATAGAGTTTCGCCGCTTCTTGAAAGCGCACGGGGCCATTGCATCTGTTGTTGAAAAGGGATGTGACGTTGTGCTTGGTGGCGCGGAGAGATATTTTGATGATGTTCATGATATGCTTGGTTATATTAAAACGCTCAGCATGAAGGGCCTGAGCGTACAGAGATACAAAGGGCTTGGCGAGATGAACCCTGACCAGTTGTGGGAAACCACCATGAATCCCGAGAGGCGCACATTTCTCAAGGTTACAATAAAGGATGCGGATGAGGCGGAGAGGCTTTTTACCACACTGATGGGGGAAAGAATCGAGCCGCGCCGCGATTTTATTCAGACCCACGCCTTGGAGGTAAAAGAGCTTGATGTCTGATTTGTGTTTATGGTTTAAGATGACCTAAACCAAACACCCTAAAGAATGACGGGAAGATTTTATGGCAACAAGGGATCGTGAAAAAAGAAGGTCCAGGCGCCTGCCTATTCATGTCGAGGTGAATTTTTCAGACGGCAAAAGACTTTTTTCCGGTTTTGTGCACGATATAAGCAGTGGCGGGCTGCAAATAGAAAATCCCCGCCCCTGTGACAAGGAAGACCCCTTGGTCCTTACGTTTGGCGGCTTTCCACCCCTAAAGGTAAGGGGAAAGTTACGCTGGTCCAGAAAAAGCGGTCTCAATTACAGGATGGGGATCGAGTTTATAGAGTTAACCGATGCCCAAGAGGCGAGGCTGAGGGAGATAATATCAAATCTTTTTTGGGAGAGCGCAAAGGCCTAGCCCAATCAAACAAAATTGTTATATGTCTTATATG
>JAJYLJ010000085.1 GCA_021787835.1 Deltaproteobacteria bacterium
GGTATCGCCCCCTTTAAAAACCCTGATCTCTGTACCTATCCTTAAGCTCCCCGCGCTTACCCTTATTCCATGCGGACACCCTTGTGAAATATCCGGTTATCCTGGTAATGAAGTCGATGTCATCAGACTTGCAAAACCCGCATTCGCTTAAAAGACCGCGTCCTATCCTGCCACACGCGTTACAGATAGTAAACTCGGGCGAAAACGCCACCTGATCGTTAAGCGTATGATGAAATATCTTGGTTACGAACTCGGCCAGGGCGCCTGGGTCAGGCCTTGCCTCGCCGAGCCAGATATGGGTCAGTGATCCAGCCTCGATAAGCGGGTGGAACAGGCCCTCAAGCCTCACCCTGTCAAAGGGGTTTACTTGGGCGCCCACGTCAAAGAGGGTCGAGTTTGTATAATAGACCTGGCCTGAATCCTTATCCCCCCTAATGACCTTTCTGCTCATAGCAGGGAAGCCGTCAAGGTCGAGGCGTGCGAAACGGTAGGCAGTACTCTCGGCTGGCGTCTGCTCCAGGACAAATCGCAGGCCGTCACGCCTGGAAAGGCGCTCGGCCGCAAGCTTCATATGCGCTATAACCTTGAGGCCGAACTTCATGGCCGCATCCGATTCGTGAAGCGCCTCGCCACGGTGCGCGAGGACAAGTTCATTAAGCCCTGCCATGCCGATCAAATAGGTCGCACGGTTCAGCCTCAGATAAGGCTCACCATCAAGCTTCATGTTCAGGAGGCCAAGCGGCCCCTTGCCGCCGCAGGATAGAAGCCTCTCGATAAACGCCCTCTTTTCTTTGTGTGCCTGGACGGCAAGACCTATCCGGTCGGTAATGAGTTTAAACAGCAGGGCATCATCACCTTTTGCCTCGAATGCAATGCGGGCAAGGTTTATGGTTACATTTTGAAGGGCGCAGTACCTCATGCGCCACGGATTTTTCGCATCTTCGAGATCGGATTTTTCAAGCTTGAACGAAAGCCGGCAGCACTCTGATATCTTGGCTGTCTCACCACGGTCAAAGACAAAATAGGTATTACCCTTGAGACTTGCCACATCACAGATATGATTTAGGAACGCCTCATGATCCTTGGTCTTAAAGAACTTTTCAGTAATGTGGACCAGAGGCTTTGGGAAGAAAAAAGGCCTCCCGGATGCATCCCCTTGCTTGTATACATCAAACAAGACCCAAGCGAGCCTTTGGGCCTCGGCCCCATAATCGCCATAGGCCCTGCCGGTATATTCACCGCCAGGGCCTATGGCTGGGACATCCTCGAAATGCCTTGGCACCTCCCAGTAGATGTTGATATCTGAGAATATGGCCTGCCCGCCGCGGGCTACGGCCTGCTGGGAGTATTCAAATATAAGCATCTGTGCGAGCTGCGCTACATCCTTGTCAGAAAGCCCTTCTGTATAAGGAGCAAAGAAAAGATTCACCGCGTCCCAGCCTATCGCCCCTGCAAAATGGCATTGAAGGGCGGCTGAGAATTTAACCATGTGGGCGAGGAGTACCTCCGGATGTCTTGCAGGGCCGGCATTAGCCAGGGAATTGGGCAGATTGAGACCGAACTTCTGGATATAGGCAAGAGACTGGCCGGAACAATAGGGTCTGTCTATGAAGCCTAGGTCGTGAAGGTGGATGTCGCCTTTAAGATGGGCCTCGGCGACAGGGTCGCTGAATACCCTAAGAAGCGCGTATTCCTTCTTGATCCCTTCCGCAAAGGTCAGGTTCGTAGCCTCGGGGCCGTGGGGGACATTGGCGTTTTCCTTATTGGGCAGAACTATCAGCTCCTCTGCGTCATAAAGAGGCACGCCGAGCCTTGTGTGCATGCGCCTTGCATCCTCAAGCCCGCGCTCAAGAAGCCTTGTGTTTACAAGCTCCCTTATAAGCGGGGCTGTAACCGTTTTGATCTTTGAAGAACGTATGAACCCCTCCACCTCAAGGCTTATCTCCTCCGCCGTATCCCTGTCCACATAAGTCTCGCGGCAAAGGGCGTCCACAATCCTGGCCCTTTCCCAGCCCTTCAGACAATCATCAGACGTCCTGACGAAAAGCGCCTTGTCGGTGGATTCGCCTGATTTTATGACAGGTCTTAAATATGGCCTATCGATCCTGCCGGCCGCCAATTCAACGCCCATAAAAAATCTCTCCCTTTATCCCTTTAATTGTTATCACATATATAGTATATAATTTTTATATAAACACAATATATAGGTTATGTCAATATAACAACAAAAAATAAACGGGTTTAAAATCAAGCCCTGTTGTGATAGAACAAAATGCGGCATCCAATCTGCCAAACGGCAGGCATAAAAATCTTTTAAAGGTTGAGGGATCAATATGCGACTTTCAATCGCCATTGCGTGTCTTCTGGCCATACTTTCCGTCCATGACAAACTCTCCATCGCAGACACCGTCCCTCCTCCTCATCCCTTCACGGCTCCAATAAACCAACTTCTTCATCTCTACATACCGGATAAGGTTGAATTTTGCGGAGAACCCGTGCCGCTTACAAAAGAAGATGTGACAGAACGTCTCGACACCGAACTTGTTGTAATAATGGGTAACCCAATCGACGCCACCTTGTGGTTCAAACGGGCCCCGAGGTATTTTCCAATGATAGAACGCCTAACAAGGCAAATGGGGCTTCCTGAAGACTTGAAATATGTCGCCCTTATAGAAAGCAACCTCAGGGCCGATGCGGTAAGCTCGGCCGGCGCCACCGGGCCATGGCAATTCATGGAGGCCACCGGGGCTTCGTGCAATCTTGAAAATACACCTTGGCGGGATGACAGGCGTCAATGGGAGCTTGCAACAAAGGCGGCGCTTAAACACCTGGCGGATTTGAGGGCCACTTTTGGTTCCTGGGCGCTTGCCTTGGCCGCCTATAATGCTGGCTCGGCGAGGATATCCAAGGATATGGACGTCCAAAGCGAAAAGGACTTTTACGGCCTTAAACTGCCAAGAGAGACGGAACGCTATGTACTTAGGGCTATCGCCGCAAAACTTATCATGGAAAACCCTGCCGCTTATGGCATAGACTTAAAAGGAGCACGCCTCTACGAACCGGAATGCACCGATGTCGTAACGCTTGATATACAAAACGAAACCATACCTGTCTGGGTCTTGGCCCATGCCGCCGGTATTTCTTATAGAGGATTTATCCAGCTAAATCCATGGATAGTCAACAGCTACATACCAAGGGGCGGATATGATTTCACTGTACCGGCCAAGGCCTTGCAACACTTTAAAGATGCGGTCTCGGCATGGGAATACAGTCATCCAGAAGCCAAATGGCATGAGCCGGCGGAAACAAAAATCAAAATTACAAAGAAAGATGCGCCCAAGCGAAAAAACAAGGTGGCAACGGTTTATCATGTAAAAAAAGGCGACACCATAAACGGGATCGCCAGGCAATATGGTATAAAGACCAATGAATTGTGTAAATTGAACGGCATTTCAAAAAAGAGGCCTATCCGCCCAGGCCAAAAACTAAAGATACGCAAGGAATTATGACCTATTGCGCCCAGCAATCAGCCGCCGGCCTCCAGGGACATTTTCAGGGCTTCAAGATATCTTAATCCATATCTTTCGTCAGGCTCAAGATAGGCCCCTTCCGCCCATTCATTCCAGGCGTTTATAAAGATAAAACGCTCTGATTCAGGCCTCTTTGATACCCTGTCAACCAATCGCCTGAACCAAAATTCAAAACGATCTGGAGACGCGCCGGCGAACACCGTGGCCCGCCTCCCGTATCTCGATGTATTATCCCAATCAGCAAACGCGCCCGAGATGGCCGGAAGGCCGTTTTCAACCGTACCCTCTCTTAATATATGCTCCCATACCATCTCGTAATCATAAAAAGAAGGAAAGCGGAACATAAAATATCTCATGGCCCTGAAGAAGTCCAAGACCTTTTCTGGCAATATCCGAAAGCGTTGCATAAGCCTCTGCTGGGCAACCTTTTTGAGGGGGAAGTCTGGCGAGTAAACGGCCTCAAACGGCTGGAAGTTGACAACGGCGTCAAAAGATTTCAAGACGTCAGGCGCAGGGAATTCATACTGTTTTATTGCGACGAAATAGATGCCCTTCAGTCCCTCCCTGACCGCAAGTTCCTGCCAAAAATCGAACATCTGCTGTATTTTTTCTATGTGATGCGGCCGGTAGATCAAAAAAACAGGCCTGCCATCAATCCTGATGGCCCGTTCATCAGACCACGCCTTTATAAGATATCGAAAGTGCGCAAGCCACCTGTTTTTATCAGGCGTGTGAGTCTGTCTGATCAAGATATGGTGGTCCTTGCCATTCCATCTGCGGGACCAGGTCTCGTTGGCCCAGGCGAGACAGAACTTGAAATCAAGGTCTTTTGACTCAAGAAAGATGTTCGTAGGGGTCTCGAGAAGCTGCTTTCCGTCAAACCAATAATGATAATGACAAAACCCATAAAGACCATAAGTTCTTGCAAGCTCAACCTGCCAAGCCACTACGTCTCTCTTGGACTGATCATAATATCTCCGGCCAAGAGGGATCCTGGGTTGATAATGCCCATCAAACAGGGGACGGGCCTTTTTGACATTGACCCAATCCGTAAACCCCTCACCCCACCATTCGTTGTTTTCATTGATCACATGGAATTGGGGGAAATAAAATGCAACCGCCCTTACCCTTGTCTCATCGTCCATAAAATTTAAAAGACCTTTTTTATATTAACCAATAAATAATGAGAAAGACAAAAAAGACCTCACTGTAACCAGGTACGGCCAGCGAACAGCTAGCCATGGTATCGCAAAAAATTATCGTGAGCAACGCTCTAATTTCAACGGCCGACCTTAGACCCCCTAGGCCTCCGGTTTTTTTGTTAAATCCATTTTCCCAAATTTTCTTAACTTTACTATCCATCTCATAAGTTATAGATAAAATATAAGACCCTGCGTGGCTGGCCAGTGTCTTATATTTTATATTGACAAACGGAACGGCTTTATTTGATAATTATTTATCATATACGCTATGCTTTTGAAATTTGGATGATCTTTAGGCCATCGCCTTTGATCTTTTAGATCAGAGCAACAAACCATTCACCCTAAAAACGGTAAACTAAGTCTTAATACGGACGGACACAGCTCAATCAGTAACAAACTTCACTTCACAAGGAGGTACGCCATGGAACTCAAAGACTATTGTAAAAATGTCGACGTGGAACTTACCGGATGGAGGGCCAAGCTTTATAACATCATGCGCCAGATAGACAACCTCCCAACGGGGGAAAAACAGAGGATGTACGAAAAGGTAAACAGCCTACATATCATATTGACAGAACTTGATGACAGGCTAGATAAGCTCAGGATCTCATGCCCGACGGAGTGGAGCCCGGACCGGGAAAAAATCCAGGGGCGACTTACAGAATTGTGGTCTCAATACGGCGAGGCCGAAAAAGCCCTTTTTGATTACGGCAGGGGCTAACCGCATTCACTCATTAACCTTGTACAGAACGATTTGAATGGCTAAGACAAGGGTTGCCTTAGCCATGGCCTTAAACACGGAGGACTGGGATGAACCTAGGGGATATCTTTCAACATGCTGACTGGAAGGCGGAAAAACATGTCCCGGTTATCGAGTGTCCGGATGAAGTCCGGCCAGACGAACTATTTGAAATAAAAATATCATTAGGCAAGGAAATAGCCCACCCAAACACCACTGAACATCATATCCGATGGATCCAGGTATTTTTCAAGCCTGAAGGAGACAAGTTCAGTTACCAGATCGGTAACTTTGAGTTTTCAGCCCACGGTGAATCTGTTGAAGGCCCGAATACAGGGCCTGTACACACCCATCATGCAGTAACTATGGCTATTAAGATAAATAAGCCTGGGATACTTCTGGCCGCGGCACTCTGTAACATCCATGGGCTTTGGGAAAACGCCAAGCCGATCAAGGCTAGTGCATAAGAAATATCTCTTTTAATATAAAACTAACTGGAGGTGTATAATGGTCGAAACCAAACATTCCAAGGGGAAACCAGAGGTCGATGCCGAGGGATTTCTTGCCAACCCTGAAGATTGGGACGAAAGTGTAGCGCATGCCTTAGCCAAAAGAGAGGGGATAACGAGATTGACCGAAGATATGATGGAAGTAATCAGATTTATGCGGACATACTACAAAAAATTCAATGCATTCCCTATCTTAAATTATGTATGCAAAAACATCCAACAGCCGAAAGACTGCGTAAGCGAAGAATTCATAAATCCCGAAAAGGCCTGGAAGATAGCAGGGCTCCCAAAACCTTCAGGTGTTCATTTTGTGAGTGTTGACAAAAAACACTATATAATGGAGGGGTGCTGCTAGAAACCCGGTCCTTCCGATACTTCTTTTGTATGGATTATCCGTGACAGGCAGCCTCTAACGCGGATAATCCATAATATTCTCGCAAATAGCTTTGATATTGTTGATATTGTAACCCTATGGGTCAAGGAAAGTAGATACACAACAGATTCCAATTGTAATCTGTCCCAAATGTTTCATTGACTATTGACTAACGGGCCTCTTCATATTTTCCCCACGTTTTATCCGGGTCATACAGGGTCATAGCTGCCGCATAGAATATGATCGCAGCTTTCATGATGCCTCCTCGGAGATCCAAGTTACATTGAGCGTCATTGACCTTGCATAAAATTACTACTTAAAAAACATAATGAATCCGCAGGGGGGAGCTGATTTTTGAATCGGCTACTAAAATTAGTATTCAGTAAACTGACCGATAATTATATCTGAATTAAAGACCCTTGCCCTTGCGTAAATGACAGGCTGTGGCAGGATAGCCGTTTATTCTTAGTTTTATATCGGCCGCGTTAGGCGTCCGAGCTTATCGGTGAGCTTGGTGTTCTCTGAGTAGTCAACCGGGCAAGCCACCACGGATACCGTGTTGTCGGCGAGCGCCTTTTTAAGAGTAGGAAGCAAGTCTTCAGCCGATTGAATCAAGTAACCCTTGGCCCCGAAACTCTCGGCGTACTTCACAAAGTCAGGGTTGTCGAAGTCTGTATGAGAGTGACGGTTGATCTCCAGCTCCATCTTCCATTTGATCAGACCGTAGCTGCCATCAACCCACACCAGGATCACAAAGGGAATCTTCTCGCGCAACGCCGTTTCAATTTCCTGCGAATTCATCAAAAAGCCGCCGTCTCCCATGACCGCCAATACCTTCCGGTCAGGGCTCGCCAATTTGGCCCCTATGGCCCCAGGCAAAGCAAAACCCATGGTCGCAAGCCCATTCGAGATCAAACATGTGTTTTCACTGTAGCTCGGATAGAGCCTGGCCATCCACATCTTGAGGGCGCCTGTGTCGGCGAGAACAATATCTTCCCGTCCAGCGGCAGAACGGATATCGGCCACGATACGCTGCGGCTTCATTGGAAAAGACAGGTCGTTGCGTCCCGAATCCAGTTCACCGCCAAGCATGGAGCGGATTTTCTGATTAATGACGCACGGCCCTTGCCTGGGCGGAATTTCCGCCGACAGCGCATCAAGGGCTGCGGCGATATCGCCCTCTACATCCACGGCCACATTGTAATGACTGTCCACCAAGGCCGGGAAACGATGTAAATGAATGATCTTCTTGTCGCCGTTTGGGTTGATCCTCTTGGGGGAAAATTCCTGCATCTCGTATCCGACGCTTACAATCACGTCTGCCTTATCAAATTCAAAATTAGCGTAATCGTGCACCATGAAACCCATCGTCCCAAGGGCGTTTGGATGGTCATCAGGGAATACGCCTTTGCCGTGAAATGTAGTTGCGACAGGGATACAAAGTCTCTCTGAAAAGCGGACCAAGGCCGCCTGGGCATGATTGCGCGCCGCCCCGTGTCCGGCCAGCGCCACGGGTGTTTCGGCTGACATCAAAATTCTGGCCGCACGGGCGATTTGCGATGGCGAAGGGGCATCGGCATGGACGCCATTAACTTGCAAAGGCGCCAGATCCGTAAGCACCGGCATGGCCTCGACATCCTCCGGCATTGCCAGAAAAACCGCGCCGGGCCTCTCCGTCTGTGCGGTCTTGAAGGCGCTCCGGATCATCTCGGGCACCGCAGAAGGTGTAAGGATGACATCGGACCATTTGGTCACGGGCCTGAACATGCTCACCAGGTCGACAAACTGATGCGTCTCTTTGTATATCCGGCTTAAACCCAC
>JAJYLJ010000086.1 GCA_021787835.1 Deltaproteobacteria bacterium
AACACGGCTATGCAAGGGACAGATTCGGCCGCCTCCTTGCCGATGTCTATTTGGCCGGTGACATCTGGGTCGAATACATCCTCGTTTCAGAGGGTCTTGCAACCGTATGCGCTTACAATGACAGCGGCCCGCCCGAAGGCCGTCTCCTTGATGCGCAAAGGCGGGCCATAGACGCAAGGATTGGGATGTGGTCCGTCTCAGCGGCAAGACCCGAACCTTATTATACCGGAAGTTCGGCGTCCATGCGTTTTCACCGGCCTTCATGTCCATTCGGCAGAGAGACCTCCAGGTCAAGGACGATGATCTTCAAGTCCAGAGAGGCTGCCTTCAAGGCCGGTTATTGTCCGTGCAGGGACTGTCTTCCATGACAGGAAAGGCGTATGCCTTGGATCAGGCCGTGACCAAGCAAGCTTGCCGGTTTGCAGGAGTGGTAAGGGATGAAAGGTATCTGGATCATATACCAGGGTTTGGCCATATTGAGTCTCCTGAGCGCCTTGGCGCAATCTATGAAAGGCTCGACAAGGATGACGTAAAGGGTTTTTATAGGCCCATTACCCCTAGGCCAGCCACGAGAGAGGAGCTTTTGTGGAATCACGCCCCAGCCTATATAGAGAGCATTGCAAGGACCGCCGGGCGCGGTTTCCGGCAGCTCGATCCAGACACGGTCACCAGCGCTGGGTCATGGCAGGCCGCTTGTCTTGCGGCGGGCGGGGTTTTTAGTGCCCTTGACGCTGTCTGCGGCGGCGTTGTCCCAAATGCATTCGCCTTGGTGCGGCCTCCGGGCCATCATGCGGAAAGGAGTGAGGCCAAGGGTTTTTGCATCTTTAATAACGTGGCCCTTGGTGCATATTATGCCAAAAAAGTCCTTGGATACAGCCGTGTTTTGATAGTTGACTGGGACCTTCACCACGGAAACGGCACCCAGAACAGTTTTTACAACGACCCGAGTGTACTCTATTTTTCCACCCACCAATACCCATGTTACCCTGGCAGCGGCTCGGTTCAAGAGATCGGGGATGGCGAGGGCAGGGGCTTTACGGTAAATGTCCCTCTCGCCTCCGGGGCGGGTGACGAGGACTATGCAGCGATATTCAGGCGAGTCCTTTTGCCGGTCGCCGGGTCGTTTTCACCTGACGTCATCCTGGTCTCGGCCGGCTTTGACATATATGAGGGCGATCCCCTCGGGGGCATGAAGGTCTCCATCCAGGGCCTTGCCTATCTTGCGCGGGTCCTTTTGGATCTTGCCTCTAAGGTCTCGCAGGGCCGCATCATCTTCTGTCTTGAGGGTGGCTATAACCTTTACGGCCTAAGCGAAGGGGTCTTTGCCGTCATCAGGGAGTGTGCGGGCAAAAGCATTTTAAGACCTGAAACCTTATCCTATCTGGGCGGATCCAGGCCGGGCCAGAGCGTGGTCGCCGAAGTGATCGATGTTTTGAAAGATTATTGGCCTGAAGTTTTTTGTAAATTTTGTAAATAAAGAAGGCCCCTCAGGGTTTCCGCCGCAGCAGCTCAAGCCAGATCATTGGTTTTCCATGTCCAATATCCCGTCTTTCATCCACAAAAGCAGCAAAAGCCCTGGCATCGAGGCACAGGCGGCAAGGAAAAAAAACCACGGCCAGCCGGTCATCGCAGCCATGAGCCCTGACGGGGGACCGGCGGCGACGCGCCCTACGGATGAGATTGCTGACAGCAGGGCATATTGTGTTGCGGTGTACTCCTTGTTGCACAGGGTCATGATGAGCGCCACGAAGGCCGCCGTCCCCATTCCGCTTGCCATGTTCTCAAAGGCGACGCTGGCTATCAAGAGAATGTGGGATTTGCCGGCCAGGGCGAGGGCCGTGAACCCAAGGTTCGATACGGCCTGAAGACAGCCAAAGTATAGAAGTGAACGGAAGAGCCCTGCCCGTTTCATGATCCAGCCGCCAAGAAAGGCCCCGGCCATTGTGGATATAAGTCCAAAGGCCTTGTTGACCGCGCCGACCTCGCTTGGCGAAAACCCAGGCCCTCTTATCAAGAAGGCCGTTGTCAGAGAGCCTGCGATGGCGTCTCCGAGTTTATAGAACACTATAAGGAGGATAAAGGCCATGGCGTTTTGTCTTGAAAAGAATTCGCCGAGCGGGCCGGTCACGGCTTCTTTTATATCTCTCGGCAGTATGTCTTGGTCTTCGGGCCTGGGACTTATGACCGTGGCCGCCATACATGCCGCCATACATGCCGCCATCATCAAATATGTCTTCATCCATCCTGCATGGTCGGCAAGGATTAGGGCCAATGCGCCTGAAACCAGCATCGAAATCCTATAGCCGGTGACGGTCATCGCGACCCCAAGACCCCGCTCTTCGGCACGGAGGAGTTCGGTCCGGTAGGCGTCTATGGCTATATCCTGAGAGGCTGAAAGAAACGCCACCAGCATTGCCATCGTGCCTATCTCAAGTTGATTTTGCGCCGGGGACAGCGTGGCCATAAATGCCAACCCCAAGACCAGAAGGGCCTGTGCGGTTATTATCCACCCCCTTCTTCTATCGAGCCAGGGCATGCGGAAACGGTCCATGAGCGGGGACCATATGAATTTTATGGCGTACGGGATGCCGACAAGGGAAAATATACCGATGGTTTTTATGTTTATCCCCGCCGTTGAGAGCCATGCCTGCAGGGTTGTTCCTGTAAGGGCGAGTGGCAGGCCTGATGAAAATCCAAGGGGCAGCATTATGACGAGGCTTCTACTGTAGGGCAGTTTCAAGGTTTTCTGCTCCCTTCCAGGGGTTGAGGAATTGCATGTTAGCACAGTGCCTTATAATTTCAAACGGCTGCAGGTATGTTTTTGTATGCAGCCGCTGGCGAATTTATCGCTTGACATAAAAAATGATAAAGAGTTAGAATTTGTTAGAATAAATTTTAAAGCTTAAGGGAAAGGAGGTAGTATGAAGAAGACTTGGCAAATTGTCGTAGCGCTTTTTTGTGTAGCCGCAATGACGGCTGGATGCGCTAACATGTCGGCCCGTCAGAAAGGATTTTTGAAAGGCGCGGCAGTGGGTGCCGTTGTCGGTGGTGGTGGCGGCGCTGCTATTGGCAACGGGAGTGACAGGGGGAATAGAGATGCTGCAACGGGAACTGGTGCGATTATAGGCGCAGCGAGTGGCGCTCTTGTCGGAGGAGTTATAGGTGCGTTGATGGCGAAAGAAGAGGTTCCACCGCCAAAGCCTGTTCCGCCTCCTCCAGCGCCAGTAGAAGTTACTCCGCCCCCGCCTCCGCCGGTAGAGACTCCGCCCCCGCCAGTGGTAAAAGAAAAGATAGTTTTAAGGGGCATCAATTTTGATTTTGACAAATCAAATATCAAGAAGGAGTTTGTGCCAGTTTTGGATCAGGCCGTCGAGATACTCAAGGCTAATCCAGGTCTGAAGGTCGTGGTTGAAGGTTATTGCGACTGGATAGGCACTGACGCCTATAACCTCAAGCTGTCTAAAAGAAGGGCGAATTCTGTCAAGCAGTTTCTTGTGAAGCATGGGATCGGCGCCGATAGACTTAGCACGATCGGCTATGGCAAGACCCATTTTATTGCTGACAACAGGACCGCTGAAGGCCGCGCCATGAACCGCCGTGTGGAATTCAAGATACTAAATGAATAACTTGGCTGTTCTGGTCTTAAGTTATTGATATTCGATGAATAGCAATGCCGCAAGATTAATTATAATGAGCTTAGTGCTGTCAGGGCTGACCGCCTTGGCAGCACTAAAGTCTCATGATGCCTTTGCCAGCGATAGGTATGCTGCTGTCAAAAAAAACGAGCATAAGATTGAAAAAAGACATTCGACAAAAACGTACCAATCAAAAGGGGTGAACGCCGAAGAGGCGTTCAAGGAGTTTGCAGCCAACTGGATGGCCAGACTTGAAAAGATCAGCAAAAATAACGCCAAAAATGTGACCCCCAAGTCATCAGGGCCGAACGGGACCTATAGTTGCAAATATGTATGTTATGGGCCTGAATGCCGGACCTCGGTCAAAAAGACAGATTCATCGGTGACTCCATATATAGGCATGATATATTATTCCGAGAAGCAGATATTGAAAAAAGGCGCAAACAAGCAGGAGGCTATAAATGATCCAGGCTCTGTAATTGTAGAGACCCCTGTTACCGAGATATTCCGTTTTTCCAAGGGGCGTTGGATATATTAAGTATTGTTAAGGCTTCGTTTCTTGCTATGCGCCTTCCACTATAAGCGTTTCATTGGATCCTATATTATCTTCTTCTTGGCCGTAGCTTTTTGCAGTATCCGCAAGTTGTTTCAGTTTTTCATCAACCATGGCGAACACCGAGCCTTCCGGATAGGTTCCGTCGGGTCCTGGACTGCCGGCTGGTATGCCGGTCAATATCTCTATCCCTTCTTCTACTTTCTCTATATCCCAAATATGGAATTTTTTATCTCTTACCGCATTGATGACTCTGTTTTTTAACATGAGATCTCTCACGTTTGCCCTTGGGATTATGACCCCCTGGCCTCCTGTAAGGCCGCGCGTCTCACAGAGGTCAAAAAAACCCTCTATCTTTTGTGTTACACCTCCGATAGGCAACATCTCGCCTTTTTGGCTCACCGCTCCGGTGACGGCTACGCCTTGATCCAAAGGCATGCCTGAAAGCGCTGACAAGAGCGCAAACAACTCTGCCCCTGATGCTGAATCTCCATCGACCATTCCGTAGCTCTGTTCAAAACATATGGTGGCCGCAAGGCTCAATGGACAATTGGAGGCGAAATGGGCCCTTAGATACCCTGTCAGTATCATGATCCCCTTGGTGTGGATGCTGCCGCTCAGCTCGGCCTCTCTTTCTATGTTTATAACGCCCTCCTTGCCCAATGCTATATTGGCCGTAATCCTGGATGGCTTGCCAAAGACATGGTCTCCAAGGTCATAGACTGCAAGGCCGTTTACCTGTCCAACAGTCCTGCCGCTGGTGCTTACCTTTATAATGTTTTTTGTAAGCAGTTCTTGGAGATGGTCTTCATAGAGCTTGCACCTGTAAGCCTTTTCATCCATCGCCTTTTGCATGTGTTCGCCCATTATGATGGAGTTTCCGGCCTTACCGGCCCAAAAATCCGCCTCGCATATTAGATCGGCAAGCTCTGATACCTTGAGGCTTAATTTATCCTGCGATCCGGCAAGCCAGGCACTGTATTCAACAAGCCTTGCGATCCCTGTCTTATGGATATCTTTCAGTCCTTTTTTGTTGATGATGGTTATGACGGACTGAAGCAGTTGTTGCAGTCTGGTTTCGTTTTTTTCAACGTGGATATCCATGTGCGCCTTTATCTTAAAAAGCCCCTTGAAGTCCTCGTCATAATTATAAAGTAATTGATATATATCAGAATTTCCAACCATTATGATTTTTACGTTCAAGGGTATGGATTTGGGTTTCAGGACCTTGGCGGTAAAAATCCCCAATTGTTCCGCCGGGTCCTCTATTTCAAGTTTTTTATCTCTCAGGGCCCTCTTTAGCGCCTCATATGAAAATGGCCATTTCAGTATATCCATGGCCTTGATGACCAGGTAGCCGCCGTTCGCCCTGTGAAAAGCCCCTGCCTTGATCATTGTGAAATCAGTCAGCAGGGCCCCGAACTGGGCCTTCTTCTCGACGGAGCCAAAAAGATTGGGATAGCTGGGGTTGCTTTCTATTATTACCGGAGCCCCCTTGGTATCCGCATTATCAACGATCAAGTTCACGGTATACTGAGTAAAGCTTGGGGCCATGGCGGGGAACGGGAAGGCTGTCTGTGTGGAAGGCCCTTTTACCCTGAAGTCATCCATATTTTTTATAACGTCCGCCCTTACGTCTGACAGATAGTCTTGGATCAATTCGTGGGTTTTGTAGTTATCCTTGATCGTGTTTATGAAGCCATCGCATATCTGCCCGATCAGTTCGGTGTCTATGGCCCTGAATTTTTCGCCCACCTCCTGTTC
This sequence comes from Deltaproteobacteria bacterium, assembly GCA_021787835.1. Classification (GTDB taxonomy): domain Bacteria; phylum Desulfobacterota; class Dissulfuribacteria; order Dissulfuribacterales; family Sh68; genus JAJYLJ01. The sequence continues at coordinate 5,953 of JAJYLJ010000086.1, forward strand.
AAGCTGATGAATATGCCTCATGGCACTTCCCATTTCCTTGTGCAGCTGCTCTGATTTGTCCTTGAGCTCATCTTGTTTCTCTTCGGGCAGGGCTGAAAGTTCTTCGGGGGTGAACATGCTTCCATCTTCCTTGGCCGGCGCCACCATCATCCCGCTTTGATCCGCCTGGAGGATAAATCCGTTTTCCCTGACCTTCTGATCGAGCTTTTCAAATACATTGCCTCTGGCCTTGTTGAATGCCTTGATCACCTCTTCTTTCCGCATTGCATATATCTCGCTCTCAAAGAGCTTTGGTATGTGGAATTTGAGATTGTCCACCAGTTCGGCCATATCCTTTTTAAACTCACGGCCTTTTCCGTTTTCGAGTTCTATGGCTACCGGCGAGTCATTATCTTTGAAATTATAAACATAACACCAGTCAGAAGGTGGGTGTACCGACTCCTTGGCGGCTTGTTCAACATATATTCTGGCGAGTTCGAAGAGCCCTGTTTCCTTTGGTCCCGCCACATATATATTAAAATCGGGGTGCCTTATCCCGAGGCCAAGGGTCAGCGCGTCTATCGCCCTGTCCTGCGCAATCATTTCGGCCCTCTCGCCCTTGTCAGATTCCAGGAGTGTATCAAATCCAAGGCTGTCAGGGTCAACATTCAGGCGTAGCATTTCTGGTTCGAGAGATTTGTGTGTTATTTTTTCCATATAGTAGTTTTTCTTTCTTTATTGAATTTTAAGTTTTTTTGCCAAGGTGCCTGTAGGCTGTTTCGGTTGCGATTCTGCCGCGCGGGGTCCTGTCGAGATAGCCTTGTTGGACAAGATAGGGCTCATAGACATCCTCTATGGTGCCTCTTTCCTCGCCGGCTGTCGTCGCTATGGTATCAAGGCCTACCGGTCCTCCGGAATATTTGTCTATTATGATTGACAAGATCAGCCTGTCCATCCTGTCAAGGCCATTTTTGTCCACATCAATAAAAGACAAGGCCTTGTCGGCCACTGCTGCGGATATGTGTCCGCCGGCCTTGACCTCGGCGTAATCGCGCACGCGTCTTAAAAGCCGGTTGGCTATCCTTGGTGTGCCTCTCGATCTTGCGGCGATCTCGTGCGCTCCGCCTTCATCAATGGATATGCCCATGATTTTTGCTGAACGCCTGACAATCTCGTAGAGTTCATTTTCATTGTAAAATTCCATCCTCAAGACCACGCCGAACCTGTCTCTTAGCGGCGGCGAGAGGAGTCCTGTCCTGGTCGTAGCCCCGATAAGGGTGAAATGCGGCAGATCGATCTTTATGGTCCTGGCGCTCGGCCCCTGGCCTATAACCAGATCGAGCTGGAAGTCTTCCATCGCCGGATAAAGTATCTCTTCGACCACGGGGCTGAGCCTGTGTATCTCATCTATGAAGAGGCAGTCATCTTCCTGGAGGTTTGTGAGCACGGCGGCGAGGTCTCCAGGCCTTTCGAGTACCGGTCCTGAAGTGGCCTTCAAACCCACCCCGAGTTCGTTCGATATGATATTGGCCATGGTGGTCTTGCCAAGGCCAGGGTGCCCATGTATAAGAACATGATCAAGGGTTTCCCTGCGCGCGCGCGCAGCCGCGATGAAGACATCCAGGCTTGATTTGACGTCATCTTGTCCGATGAATTCGGAAAGCTCCCTTGGACGCGAACCAGAATCGTTGTTTGTTTCGCGGTGTTGCGTTGTTGTTTCGGGGTCTTCCCATGCGCGTGGCGCTGCCGTGTTTTTTTTCATCTCTTTTTTATGTCCTTGACCTGCCTTTTGACAGGATGCCGAGGGCGGATTTGATGAGAACTTCAAGCCCGGCCTCTTCTCCTAGACCTGCGCGGGCTTTTTCAAGGGCGACATTAACTTCGGAACGTCTATAGCCTAGATTTAAAAGGGCGCTCATTGCGTCTTCTTCAAGGCAACTTTTGCCATGCGCCGTGTCTCTGGTTTCGAGTGTACCGCCGTAGTGTCGGGTGAGCGCGTTCGCCTTTTCCTTAAGGTCCACACAGATCCTGGCTGCGGTTTTTTTGCCGATACCGTGGATGGCCTGGAGCCTTGTTGCATCGCCGCTGGCTATAGTGTCCAAGAGTCTCTGAACAGATAGCGTTGAGAGGATGTTCAGCGCCATTCTTGGCCCGATGCCAGAGACATCTATAAGCATTCTAAACATGTCGCGTTCTTCAATGTGCT
>JAJYLJ010000087.1 GCA_021787835.1 Deltaproteobacteria bacterium
ACCCGAAGGAGTTTGAGTTGTTAAAGAAGGCGCGCGGAGTGCTCGACAGCGGCAAGGCCCTGCGCACATTTCCGGAGATAATAAACTATCCGGCCTTAAGGGGCCATGCCTTTTTGTCGGCGAAACCTTGCATAGTTGTCTTGAACAGCGGCGACGATGTCGAACAGGGCAAGGTTATCCTTGAGGCGCCGGCCGGAGTTGTCGTCCTCGAGATCAAGGGTCGCCTCGAGATGGAGCTTGCCCAGCTTGCCCCTGACGAGGCGGATGTCTTCAGGCTGGAACTGGGCCTGTCCAGACCTGCGACTTACAGGCTCATCCAGGAGTCATACAAGCTGCTCGGCCTTATATACTTTTTTACCGTAGGAGACGACGAGGTCAGGGCCTGGAATATCGTTGCCGGCACCACTGCCCAAAAGGCCGCAGGTGTGATACACTCTGATATTGAAAAGGGTTTTATCAGGGCAGAGGTGGTCTCATATGACGATCTGACCTCTTATGGTGCGTATGGCGAGGCCCAGAAGGCGGGCAGGGTGCGCCTTGAGGGGAAGGAATATGTGGTAAGGGATGGAGACGTGGTCAATTTCAGGTTTAATGTCTAGCGCCATGCCGGCCTCCGGCCAAGACAAGATACTTAAAGGCCTGTCAAGGATACCTCTTTTTGAGGGCCTGCCTCCTGAAAAATTAGAATCGGTAGCCGGTATCGCAGAGCTGATCAGTTACGCAAAGGGCAGGATCATATTCTCCGAAGGCGAGCCTGCTGCTGGCTTTTATGCGGTTTTTTCCGGCAGGGTCAAGATATTCAAACTCTCGTTTGAGGGCAAGGAACAGATACTTCATATATTCGGGCCAGGGGAACCCTTTGGGGAGGTTGCTGTATTCGAGGGCGTGAATCTGCCGGCCTATGCGCAGGCCATCGAGGAAACCGCGGCAATATTTATCCCGAAGGCGAGGTTTGTCGATCTGATATCAAAAGACCCGGCGCTGACCCTTAAGATGTTTTCCGTCCTTTCGTCAAGGCTCAGGAAGTTTACCCACCTAATAGAGGACCTTTCACTGAAGGATGTCCCGGGACGCCTTGCAAAATATATCCTTCTTTTGAGCGAGAGGGCCGCAGGGGCGGATAATGTAAGGCTTGATCTCACGAAGAACCAGCTTGCCGGGCTCTTGGGTACCATACCCGAGACCCTTTCAAGGATATTCTCGCGGCTTGCAGGTCAGGGGCTTGTCAAGGTCTATGGGGCCGAGATAGCGATTCTTGACCGCAGGGGCCTTGAAGACTTGGCTCAGGGCGTCTCAAGGCTGGCGTAGCTTAGAGTTGTGTTGACTCAATGTCAGATGGCACATTATTATAAATATATTTTAATAATCTGACTAGATTCAAGCTATAAATTTTAGATCGGTTGAGGGTGCCGACATGGAGGCTATAAAAGATATTGGTTCTGCGGGAACGCCTGGTTCAGGCGGTTTCATGCATGAGCTTTCTATTTTAAGCAGGATTAACCGTGCCGAATGGCTGCCAAGCCCGGACCAGGTGCTTGCAAGGTGTCTGAAATTATTTGCCGAAGAAGATGTGCCGGTCAAAAAGATAGGAGATGTGTTTAAAGTAGAGGGCGGCCTTTGTTCTCAGCTTTTAAAGGTGGCAAACAGCGCATTTTATAGCCATTCCGGCAGGATAGATGATATTTATCACGCTGTGGCGACCGTTGGCATCAGAGAGGTGAAAAATATCTGTCTTGCCATAACCATGGCGCGCCAATTCGGCCATATAAAAATGGCTGAATCGTTCGATCTTACCGGGTTTTGGCGCCATTCGATGCTGGTTTCGTTCATAGCCGATGAGTTTGCTGAGGGCAGGCCATGGATCAAAAGGGACTCAGCCAGGTTGTATGGTCTTTTGCATGACATGGGAAGGCTGGCTATGGGCGGGTGCCTGCCTGAGTATTTTGAAAAAGCGCTCCAGCTTTCGAGGGCCGGAAATCTATCACTTAATGAGGCCGAAGGCGCCCTTGGCATCACTCACACATATTTGGGATGGATATTGGCGAAGAAGTGGGGTCTTCCTGAGCCGATTCGATTTATTGCGCGATGGCATCATGACCCATTGGAGGGCGCGCCCTATTCCAGGGAAGCGGCCTTTATCAATATAGCTGACTATCTGGCCAATATTATCATAGAGCCTTATGGCATAATGCGTGCAATGCCGCCTTCCGGTGATATTTTGGCGCTGGCGGATATCGGGCGCAATGAACTTGAAAATTACATGGAAAAGGCGCAAGATATAATAAAGAAGGCGGATGTGATCGCGCAGATATTTGATAATATTTCTTGATCGCTGATAATTCCTGATAATCTTATGGATAATAATGAATCTTTCAGAAAAGACGCCGCCATGTCCCTGGATGACTCGATATCGCTCTTGGCTAGAAATGAATTTTTACAGCTCAGGGGCCAGCAGCTAGAGGCGACCAAGGTCTTGGGGATGATTCTAAGAATCATCAATACAGCCGCTGGAAGCAATTCACGCGATATTTTGATATCCAATATTGTTAAGATACTGATAGAGGAATCTGATTTTGAGAATGCCTCCATTCTTTTATACGACGCCGTCAACGACTGTCTAAGATTAAACAAGGCCACAGGTTTTTTAGATGTGCTGGGAGACGGCATGGATATTGACTACAATAGAAACCTTGTCTTCAAAAGGGGCAACGGGCTTGCATGGCAAGTGTTTGAGTCAGGAAGCCCGTTGATCATAGAAGATTGTGACTCTTTCAACATCCCCTACCGGGCAAGCGCGAAGATAATGCCAGGCTGCCTTGTCTGTCTTCCATTGTCTGATCAAGGCGTGCTTAATCTCAGCGCTTCTCAGAAGAGGACCTTCTCAGAGGCCCGTAGAAGATGCCTTATAATTCTGGCGGATTTCATAGGTTATCTTATTCATCTTCCACCCTTTCAAGGCGTGCTGGATTACAGCCATCAAAATCTTCAGAAGCTGGTGGAGGCCAGGTTCAAGAATACGTTCGATGCGAATGAAGAGCTCAGGGCATCCATGGCGTATATGGAATCAGTTATAAACAACGCGCCCCAGGGTATTTGTCTTTTGGACGCCGCAGGCAACGTCACGCATGCGAATAGAAGCCTATTTAATATCTTGGGTTGCAAGCCCGATTATCTGATATTTGCGCCAATAAAGCAGCTTTTTCACAATGCATCGGACTATGAAATCATCAAGGACGCCATTGACGCCAAGGGTATGGCCAGGCTGTCGGATATATATCTTGTAAGGGCCGATGGGTCATTTGCGCCGTCCGAGGTGTTTCTTCATCCCTTGAAAGATGAAAAGGCCGTGAGCAATGGCAGCATGATGGTCGTCTATGATCTTTCGGTTCAAAAGGCCGCGGCAGAACGCATGCTGCACAGTGAAAAGATAAAGGCCCTTGGCAGCATGGCGGGCGGTGTCGCCCACAATTTCAACAATCTTCTCACCGTAATATTGGGGAATATGGAGCTTATCGCAAGGGATACAAAGGAACCGGATACAATAAAGAGGATCAAAAATATAGAAAGGGCTGTTCTTGACGGTGCGCATATGGTGCGCCGTCTTAGTGCCTTTAACCAGTTTGGCAGGACCGGTTCCGCCGACTTTACGCCCGCCGATATAAATTCGACGATAAAAGATGCGGTTGAGCTTACGCGCCCTAAATGGAAAGACGATTGCCAGCGCAGGGACGTTATAATAAATGTGAGTGAAGAGCTTGGTGAGGCAGGATCAGCGGCTATTTCGCGGACTGAATTGATAGAGGTCCTGACCAACCTGATCTTTAACGCCATTGACGCCATGCCCAATGGCGGCAGCCTTATCTTGCGTTCACGTAAGCGCAATAAAATGGCGGTTATTGAAGTTGAAGATACCGGAGAGGGGATGTCGGATGACACGAAGAAACGTATGTTCGATCCGTTTTTCAGCACCAAGGGCGTCGGGAATTCAGGGCTTGGGCTTAGCGTGTCATACGGTCTTATCGTGAGCAACGGCGGCGACATCAAGGTAAAAAGTCAGCATGGAAAGGGAACCGTCTTTATCATATCCTTGCCGTCCGCCGCCGTGCATGATCCCGATGTGGTGGATGGAGAGATAAAAAGCGCGGCCTTAAGGCCATTAAAAGTGCTTTTAGTGGATGACGAGGCAGAGCTTGTCGAGTTGCTGATCTCCATGCTTGAGGGTCAGAATCATTCCGTAACAGGCGTAACAAAGGCTGAAGAGGCGCTTTTACTTATTGAAAACAAAGATTTTGACCTGGTGATCACCGACTTCGGCATGCCCATTGTGAACGGCTGGCAGATCGCCGCCGCCGCAAAGAAAAAGAACCCCTTGGCCGCCGTTATTCTCCTTACGGGCTGGGGGGCTGAATACGAGGGAAAGAGCCTGAAGAATTTGGGCGTGGATGCGGTTATCTGCAAGCCCTTTAAGTTCGATAAACTCCTTTCCGCAATGGCCGGCCTGTTGACTTAAAGTCAATTTAAGCCCATGTCTGTCGTTCGTTTTTTAAGGCGGTGTTCATATCTTTTATCTTTTTCCCGCGCGCCGCGCGGAAAAGGGCCTTATCAGCCGAAACCCTGGAGTTCATATCCATAGAGCTCAAAGGCCTTTTTGAGCTCTATGCGTGAGCTGTCTGGAAGGCTGAAATAGAAATCGTGCAGCGCCTTGACCGAATCCTGCCCTCCGCATATGTACGAAGTGAGTTTCTGCTGTTGGGCCGGATCCAGCGAAGTGGACCCCAATATCTTGTTTAAGTCCCCGCCGCAAAGGGTCTCTTTATCTATGCTTGAGCTGCCGGACTTTCCCAGCACCGTAAGCCTTTCTTTGCTCGCCATGCCCAAATCATGTTTTGAGGTGAGTATAACCGCTGGCTTGGAGCAGCCTGCGAGGACAATGCCTGCGGCCAGCAAAAGGGCCGGCGTAAAGAGTGTTATTTTGCTGGATATCGGCATAATGTAATCCTTTTTATTTTTTGATATGACTATAATTTTTCAAAAGTATAGAGCCACCTCTTCAATTTATCTTTGATGCTTGATCTTGATGCATCAACCAGTCGTAAGGCGGATATCATCGTCCTTTATAGTATCTTTATTATTAGATGATCTAATTTGCCCGCGCGCCGCGCAGGCCCTAGAGTTTATCAGCCGTTGCTGTTGTAGCAGCCATATCCCTGGATATAATATCCATAGTGGTCAAAGGCCCTTTCAATCTCTACGCGCTGATCGTCTGGCAGGTTGTAAAAAAAGTTATAAAATTCGCTTACATAGTTCTTGTCAGAGCATATATATGAATAAATTTTTTGCCGTTTTTCTTGGTTGAGGGAGGTGGACGCAAGAATCTTTTTTAAATACGTGTTGCAAAGGGCCTGCCTGTCCTTCCCTTTCTCAGGGGAACCCAGTAACGTGGTCCTTTCAAGGCTTGCCATTCCCAGCCAGTGGGTTGATGTTACTATCACGGCGCGTTGTCCGCAACCTGAGGCGATAATGGCAAGGGTCATAAAAAAGATAACCTGAATAAGTCGCAGGCTTTTTTTAAAAACCGGCATGGCAACCCCCTTTAATTTTTTTTAATAGTAACTATGAGTGTCCTAAATAAAAAAATAAATTGATTATTTTTCAAAGTCAATCAAAATATCCACTGGTTATAAGGACTATTTTTTAGCAAGGTTCCGCCATAGCTGTATAAGGCGGTTGCGCACATCATCAATCTCGTGCCGGTCAAAGCCCTCGATCACCTTTTTATTCATTTCAGTCCCTGCCTTTTCGATCACGCCTTTAAGCTCTCTCGCCTTTGGGAGTAAATAAATATGGTATGTCCTCCGGTCACCCTCATCTCTGCGCCGCTCTATCAGATCCGATGACTCCAGACGGTCCAGCGTGCGCACAAGCGTAGGGTTCTCAATATAAAGGCGCTCAGCCAGTTTTGTCTGAGTGAGCCCGTCTTCTTCAAAGAGTTTGACAAGCACGCAGAATTGGGCGCAGGTAAGGCCGTATCTGGAAAGTTTGGCGTCAAAGCTCCTCTGGAATTCCTTGACGAACCTGTTGGCTATAAATCCCAGGCAGTTTTCAATCTTAAAGTTGTTTTCCATGTCTTTTCGTCTTCATTGCCTTATCTTAATCAATGTCAATATCTTCTTAAGCACATCATCAATCATAAGCCCTGTCGTGTCAATAACAACGGCATCTGATGCCGGACCAAGCGGTGACAGGGTGCGTTTTGAATCCGCTTCATCCCTTAAGCTAATCTGGGCCAATATATCCTCATAGGCAACCGTCTTGTTTAACGCATCTAGCTGCCCCTTCCTTCTGGCAGCCCTTTCATGAATGTCCGCCGTCAGAAAAAATTTAAAATCAGCGTCAGGGAACACGACCGTTCCCATGTCCCTGCCTTCGGCTACAATATCTCCGTTTTGACCAGCCTGTCTTTGCAGGTGCGTGAGATGATTCCTGACTGCCCCAAGCCTTGATACCGCTGACGAGAGGGCGTCCATTTCAGGGCTGCGGAGCAGATATGAGATATCCTTGTTGTTGACGGCAACCCTTCCTGAACGGAAATCGAAATCGAGCTCGATCTGCTCCAAAAGAACGGCTATTGCCTTTTCATCCTTTATGTCCAGGCCATTTTCCCTTGCGGCCCAGGCAACCGCCCTATACATTGCGCCGGTATCGAGGTAAATGTACCCTAATCTTGCCGCCAGTTCCCTGCCTATCGTGCTTTTGCCCGAGCCGGCCGGCCCGTCTATTGTGATTACCGTCATTTAACCGCTGCGCCCGAAATTATCCGAACCGGCCAGTTATATAGTCTTCAGTTTTTTTCTTGGCCGGATTGGTGAAGAGCCTTTCGGTCTGTCCGAATTCTATGCAGTGCCCCATGTAGAAAAAGGCCGTATAGTCAGATACACGGGCCGCCTGCTGCATGTTGTGGGTCACTATCACTATGGTGAACCTCTCCTTCAGCCGTTCGATTAGCTCTTCTATTTTGTATGTGGCGATCGGATCCAGCGCCGAGCAAGGTTCGTCCATCAATATCACCTCCGGCTCCACGGCCACGGCCCTTGCTATACAGAGGCGCTGTTGTTGGCCGCCCGACAACGCCGTGCCAAGGGAATGGATGCCTTCCTTTACCTCGTCCCACAGGGCTGCGTCGCGGAGCGCCTTTTCAACCCTGTCTTTCAGTTCTGACCTCGACGGCCTGTATTTCAGCCTTATCCCATAGGCCACATTGTTAAAGACTGACATGGGAAACGGCGTTGGTTTCTGGAAGACCATGCCAACTTTGGTCCTAAGATCGATCAGGTCGATATTTGACAATATATTGACCCCGTCAAGAATAATCTCACCCTCCGCCCTCTGATCCGGATACAGAGAGTACATACGGTTGTATGCCCTGATATGGGTGGATTTGCCGCATCCGGAAGGGCCGATGAACGCCGTTACCTTGTGTTCGGCGATGTCTATATTGTTGTCAAAGAGGGCCTGAAATTTGTCATAAAAAAAATTGAAATTCCGGACTCTTATCTTGATCGGCACATCCGGCGGAAGAAACATCCTTGACTCTTCGCGCGTATCTCCTTTCATTTCATTATTCCTCCATGCGCCTGACCAGGAGCCTGGCTATTATATTCATGGCAAGGACCGCGGATGTGATGATGAGCGATGCGCCCCACGCCTTGGCCTGCCAGTCGTCATAAGGAGACATGGCATAGTTGAATATGGTTACTGTCAGATTCGGCATCGGCTGAAGGATGCCATTCGGCCAGTAAGGGCTGTTAAGCGCCGTAAACAATAGAGGTGCGGTTTCACCGGAAACCCTGGCTACGGCGAGTATTATGCCGGTAAGCATCCCAGCCCTGGCCCCACGGTAAATAACGTGGACCACCATATGCCAATAAGGCGCGCCTATAGCGAGGGCCGCTTCCCTGAGCCCGGTTGACACGAG
>JAJYLJ010000088.1 GCA_021787835.1 Deltaproteobacteria bacterium
ACACCTAACAAAAAAGGACTTGCCGATTTCTCTGCAAGTCCTTGATTTTATTGGTAGCGGGGGCAGGATTTGAACCTGCGACCTTCGGGTTATGAGCGAATTTCAGCCCATTTTCCCGATTTCAATAAAATCGATTACTTACTGAGAAATCAATAGGTTATTGAAATTATTTTACCTTCCTTTATACCCCATATTTACCATATTTTCAAGGAAAAAGGGTACAGTTTAGGGTACAGTTTTTGACCCCTATTTTTGGCCGACCTTCGGGGTAATTCCCCGAAACCCATAGCCAGTTGCCCCTATATCGCGCTCACCGGTATGGAAGTCGTATTGGCAGTTAGCGGCAGCGGCTGACTGGTCAGGCAGACCACGCCGCCGGGACCAATAGGCATTTTCAGCTTCTCAAGCGCCTGGAAATGCCGGACCGTATCCTTGCTGGGCGATGCGGTCTTCTTAAATTCCAGGGGATAAACAACCCCGTCCTGCACAATAAGCAGGTCTATTTCCTTTTGATCCTTGTCGCGGTAATAATAGAACGGCGCGCGTCGCCCGTTGTGCCACCAGCTCTTGAGTATCTCGGCGAATATCCAGGTCTCCAGTATCGCGCCCGACATGGCCCCGGCTTCCAGCGTCTCAGGGCTCGTCCACTCTGTGAGGTAGGCGCAAAGGCCGGTATCCAGGAAGTAGAGTTTCGGGGTCTTGACAAGCCGCTTGGTGACGTTGGTGTGATATGGCTCAAGCAGGTAAACGATACCGGAAGCCTGCAAGATTGAAAGCCAGTTCCTGACGGTGTTCGGGGCCACATCCGCGTCTCGCGCCAAATCCGCCATGCTCAAAAGCTGACCCGACCTGGCCGCCGCCGCGCGCATGAAACGCAGGAACGCCATCTCATCTCCCACCCTTGCCAGGTCGCGGATGTCGCGTTGCAAATAAGTCTGGACATACGAGCCGTAAAAAAGATCACGGTCTGTCTTGTTGTTAAGGGCAATCTCCGGAAATGAGCCGCGCCAGATAATTTTATAGAGTGCCTTTAAGGTGAGCCTGCCGCCCGATGACATTCTGCTTTGAATATCCTCAGGCGTGGGTATGAAGGGCGTGGATGCCTGCCCCTGACCGGCGCTTTCCCTGCGCGATAGACCGAGAAGATTCACGACGCCGACACGCCCGGCCAGGGATTCCGACACGCCCTTCATCAGATGGAACTGTTGCGAACCGGTCAGCCAGTAAAGGCCCGCCTTGCGGTTTTTGTCCACTTCCATCTTTATGTAAGGGAGCAGTTCCGGCGCATATTGAATCTCATCTATCAGGACAGGAGCGGGAAAGCGCTGCATGAAAAGGGCCGGGTCCTGCTTTGCCAGGTTCAAGACAAGCGGGTCGTCGAGCGTGACATAGCGCCGCCTCTCGCCGCTTAGGTGTTTAAGAAATGTTGTCTTGCCGACCTGTCTCGCCCCGGTTACCAGCATTACCGGGAACTGGGAGGCGGCCTTCTTGAAGAAAGCTTCAAGCGTCCGTGTGATATACATATAATTATCGTCTAAAATGCATTATATTTGCATAATAGACGATAATTCACTTAAAGTCAAGAGGAGAGGCAAAACTGGAAAAGGCCAGCAAATTGGCGCTGTATAAATAGAAACCCGGCTGGCAAGTAACTATGCCTCTGCCAATTTTTCCTCGGCCTGTGGCTTTTTAACTACTTTTTCTTTCCGTGCTTTTATTTTACTTAGTTTTCGGCCTCTTTGGGCAGGCGTTGCACCAGCCGTTTTGGATTTAGGTTTTCTTCCAGCTCTCTTTTTAGGCGTAGCCTCAGCCTCAGCCACTTCCGCCTTAGCCCTACGACTGCGTCGCGCTTTGCCGGGAGCCTTTGCGATTTTTAAAATCTTATCATCCAGCGTGATCCCGATAACAGAATTCTCGCCCGCCTTCATCAGATACATAGTACCTACTTGCTGAAAAGGCTCCTGGTTAAGAAATACCGGCGTGCTTTTTTCTGAGAAACCGAAAGTGATGAGATTCATTTTAACCTCCGTATTGTGTTGTTTATATAAGCCATGGTGAATCCTGCGTTCCAAAAGGTATTATTATGCTGTTTTAGATTTATAAAAAAAGTAGCTTATGTCAGAGGCTTCTACAACGTAAGTTCTAAAAATTTCGTAGTCGTCCGTAAAAAAAAGCGAATAATTGTTCCCACCAATGTTAAATTCGCTTTTATATTTGATTCCTCTAAGGCCAATAGATTTAAAATGTTCTGCAAAATATTGTGTTACTATATAGTTTAGTTTTAGTTCTGGAGGCCACTGCATAGAAAAGATATTGGAAAATTCATCAAATAAGAGATACTGGTTTTTATCTCTACATTCTAGTGTAAGATCGGCAATAGTTATAGCCTGTTTCATCTTAACCTCACCGATTGTGATTTTTGCACCTTTCCATGGCCTCAACTCCGCAGCAGCAGTATCTAATTCTCCCGCACAATAAAGATAAGGAATCCCTTCAGGATTAATTCTTCCCGATTTAGTTAAATACTCAGGGGGAGGTCCCATCTCTTCTGGAGCAAACGGATTATTTTCATCATCTCCATTTGAGAAATTTATTCTATTAATTCTTGCCCGATAAAGAATTGTATCCACCGAAATCGTCGATATAAACTGCTGCTGAATTAGTTGTATTATTAAATCAACGAAAGATTTATAAGGTTCTTGAATTATAAATCGAGATTTGTGTTTAATAACTTCAATTAATTCTTGAAAACGTAAAGAATTTAAAAAATCATCTGAATTATCTATAAAGTCAATATTAAAATAGGAGAAAGATTTATCCATTTAATACTACCCCTCGATCAGATTTCATTCCCCGATTCATTTGGCGGTTCAAGCGCGCTGATCTCTAATCCCTCAATTTCCTGCAAGGTCTTTCCGGCAATCCCCTGTAAATCACCATACATCCCCACAGTCGATTGCATTACTCTGTTAATTTGCTCTTCACGCTTAGCCCACTGCTTTGTGATAACCTTCTTCTCTTTATCCAGGTCCTCTTGCATCGAAGAAAATGCCTCTACGATGGCTTGAACCCTCTGGCGAAAGCGAGGGCCAGTTAGATATTGGTAAACCATCTCGACTTTTGTCTGTTGTCCTTCAGTAGTCTTACGAGCCATTGATACTTCAATAAGACTTTGACGCAAAATCATGGCAACGGGAAACGCCGATCTTGGATGTGTTACCCATACACCATCAATAAACTCGAAGGTGTCAACATCTTTGGGAAGGACTTGACTGACAATTACAGCAACTTCGGCTTTTGCGGTACGTTGGTCTTCGCGTAGTTTTGAAAGCCAACCGTCGCTCCAATTCTTCGTCCGCTTCGACTCCCAGATAATGGTGCCACAGACTTGACCCAGGGGGGTTGCTACGCATTGAATAACATCACCGCCATGTTCCCCTTTGGGCACCGGCTTGACGGTATCATGAGGAAACTTCGCGCTCAGGAGCGTTTCAAGCTCAAGTTCCTGAACCTCTCCTTGAAGCTGCTGAGAGCCTTGCTCAGCCTTACGTTTTAAATCCTCAATCTGCTTTTGCATGGAGGAGATGGTCTGTTCCTTTTCCATCACCTTGAGCTTGAGTTGTTCTTCGGCCTCCTTGCGGGCCTGCTCACGGGTAACGCCAAGTCCTTCCTGCACTCGCTTTTCAATGGTTAGTTCCATTTCTCGCTTGGCGTCGTCTAACTCTCGTTTTTTTCGGATCAATTCAGCCTGAGCATTTTGCGCTTCGGTAAGTTTTTCTTCACGCTGTTTGAGAACTTCCTGAAGTTCCATAATTTCTTTATCTTTATGTTCAATATCCGTCCCTACTGCCAGCTTAGCCTTTCTGGCCTCTTCGGACGCAATCTTTGCGCGTTCCTGTTTTAGTCTTTCAGCAATCTGTTCATCAAGGGACTGCTTAGCTTTAGCTAACGATTCTTCTTGATCGCGCAGTGATGCTTCGCGTTTGGCAATGTCATTGTCCTTATCAGCTAAACGTTTTTCAAATTCCTTACGTGTGGATTCGATAAGGGGCGCAGCGAGTGACTCTGTAAGTTTGATTTCTTTTTTACAATGTGGGCAGATGATTATTGGTTCAGACATAGACTTAATTCCTAATATTCATTGAGAAAATTTTCCCCGCATCAAATCGGGATAATTCACCATTAATCCTATATTATTTAGCTATGCCAGGTCAAGGCAAAATATTATAAAACTATATGAAAATAAAGCATTAATAATCAATTAATCGTCCTTGTTGCGCATTTTTATACTGAGCAAATAGAACCTCTTTTTCCACTTCGGTCCTTGGCTTTCCGTATCCAGTCCTTGATACATCAATAATTTTATTCATAGAAGCCCCTGTTTTTTTATATGGCCCCAGCGTCTCCGCGCTGAATGGCTTTGACGTAACCCCGTCAATCATCAGCTTGAGATAAATATGGTAGTTGGGCAGGTTGGCCAGATCAGCTTCATCAAAGACCGGATGAAATTCCCTAGCCAGGTATTTTGCATCCTCAGCGCCGACCCTGAAGGATATTATCGTTCCCACATTGCCAAAGACCGCCGCCATTATCTTCTCGTCCAATTGTTCGATATATTGGTGTGCCAGGATTAGGTTGAGGTTGTATTTTCTCGATTCTGTCAAGATGTTCGCAAAGGACAGCGTAAGGAAGTTATGAAACTCGTCCACGTAAAGGTAAAATGGTATCCTTTCATTTTCCGGTATGTCCGCCCGGCTAAGAGCCGCAAGCATGATCTTGGTAACCAGCATAGCTCCAAGAAGAGCGGAGTTATCCTCTCCTACTTTGCCTTTCGATAAATTGACGATTAGAATTTTTCCTTCGTTCATTACCTTCCTTAAATCGAAAGTGTTTTCTTTCTGGCCGACGATGTTTCGCAGCATCGGGCTTGTAAGAAATTGTCCTACCTTGTTTAGGATTGGCGAAATTGCCTCAGACCTGAGCCAGGCCGAATATTTCTCAAACTCGT
Organism: Deltaproteobacteria bacterium; assembly: GCA_021787835.1. Lineage (GTDB taxonomy): Bacteria > Desulfobacterota > Dissulfuribacteria > Dissulfuribacterales > Sh68 > JAJYLJ01. Next base: position 5,009 of record JAJYLJ010000088.1, read on the forward strand.
TAAACCAAAATTCCCGCACCTGTTGATGATTGACATGTCTCAATACATGAGTTCTGAAATCTTTGTCCGTAAGGAGCCTCGGCAAGTCGAGAAGGCTGCTGTCCGGATATTCAAGCAGCGTCAAGATTGAGTTTCTTAAGATATGTTCCAGCCTCGGCCCCCAGAACTCCGGCCATATCTTCTTGAATACCGAAATCAGCCCGGATGCAACCAGGTGATGATAATCCGGGTGAACTTTCTCTAAGGGGTTAAAGGCGACCGGATATTCCAGGTCGGCGGGGTTGAAATATATAACATCGTCTATTCTGTTCTCGGGGACATAGTTTAATATCTCTTCCGCCAGGTCTCCATGCGGATCAATTAAGGCCGCGCCTCTTCCGCCCCTGATATCCGAAACCAACATGTTCAATATCAGCGTCGATTTCCCAGTTCCGGTCTTCCCGATCATATACATGTGGGATCGTCTGTCTCTCTGCCGTATACCGAAAACTTTTCGTTCATCCCGGTAATCGGTCACGGCAAACGGTGTTATCGCTCTGTCGTCTTGTTCATTCATTAATCCAGAATAACTTTTTGAGTTCCATATCAAAAGGCGGTGAAATTCGGGGGAAGATATGAATTACACCGCGTTGTCCGGTTCCCTATGGAATGTAAACTGAAGGCACATGTTCTTTAAATGGGAAAGGAGAAATTTCAATGGAGCTAAAGTTTATGCGGGTCAAGGAATCGTCCGGTAAGACCATGAGCACCCCGGCCAGAATCTTTCGCATTATGACAGAAGAGTCCAGAATCGACCGGGAATGCTTCTGGGTCTTACACTTGAATACCAGCCACCGGATAATCGAAAAGGAACTGGTGACCGTAGGCACGGTGGACAACTGCTTGGTTCATGCCAGGGAGATTTTTAAGAAGGCGATCCTGAACGGAGCTTATACCATTATCACGGTGCATAACCATCCGGGCGGGACGGCATCGCCATCCAAGGAGGACAGAAGCATCTGGAGGTATCTGGACAAGGCGGGAAAGCTGCTGGACATTGAGGTGCTGGACCACATGATAATCACGCCGAGCGACGGGTATTACTCAAGGCTGGAGGCGATAGACATTTAACCGGGAGGTATGAAATGGAAAAGCAGGGCAGGTATTTGAAGGTCATGACGCGGGACGGCAGAGTGTTGATGAGCCTGTTTCTCAATCTCGGCCAGGGCATCGTCCTGGAAGGTCAGCTCGACGGGCAGGCCAAGCAGGAAGCGCCCGGAAACGGCAACGGAGGGAATGGAAACGGCAACAAGGACGAGCTTATGACCCATCCCCAGAAGAGGTACCTCTGGCGGATACTCGCCCAACAGGGCGTCGAGGGCAACAAGGTCCAGGAACACCTGATCAAGCTCTTTCAGGTCGAGACCCTGAAAGAAGTAACCAAGATTGAAGCCAGCCGGATGATAGAGAGGCTCCTTAAGGAAACAGGAGGAGACGGCGATGGAATACCTTTCTAACAGCCGGATAAACCTGTATCTCAATTGCAGCTTGAAGTACAAGTTCAACTATATCGACAAGCTGCCCAAGCCCTTCAAGTCGTCGGCTCTGGCTTTCGGCAGCGCCGTCCACTCCGCTATCTCATGGTTGCACAAACAGGAGATGAACGGAAACGGAGTCACGCTGGAGAAGCTTTACAAGATCTTCGATGCGGACTGGTATGTCCAGAGATATGACGACCAGATCCGCTTCAAGGACGGCGAGATGGAGATGAATCTCCTGTCCACCGGCAGACAGATTCTCGACCTGTATTTCAGTAGCCCTATCAAGAAGGTTAAGGGCAGCGAAGTGCCGTTCTCCGTGCCGTTAAAAGACCCGGCCAATGGAAAGCATCTGGGCATAAACCTTGACGGCTTCTTCGATCTCATCGAAGCCGACGATACTATCGTCGAGTTCAAAACTTCGGCCCAGACCATGTATCAGGAGGACGTGGATAATCATCTTCAGCTTACGGCTTACAGTTATGCCTATGAAATGCTATACGGCAAGCCGCCGAAGGTTTTGAAGATTATCAACTTTACCAAGCACAAGAAGCCGAGGATGCTAACATTCGAGACCTGGCGGGATGAGGCGGATCACAAGAGGTTCTTCAGTCTCGCCGGTAAGGTGCTGGAAGGTATTAATCATAATATCTTCTTTCCCAGGCCGAGCTTCATGTGCGGGGACTGCGAGTACGCAGGGCCGTGCAGGGAATGGGGAAGAAAATAATGTTTACCATAAGGAAGCAGAAAAAATTCTGTTTCCTTTTTTCTTGACTTTCTATCGCTAAGGGTTTAATAAATATGAGAAATAAATCCCGCCTGCTATTTACGGCAATATATTTTCATTGTAGATTTAAATTACAAGTCTTAAGAAAGAGACACATGGCAAACCATAAGAACTCATCCGCAAATGTAGGCTTCGAGGAAAAGCTCTGGGCGGCGGCAGACAAGATGCGCAACAACATGGATCCCGCCGAATACAAGCATGTCGTCCTGGGCCTGATATTCCTCAAATACATCTCCGATTCTTTCGAGGAAGTCTATAACGCAATCAAAAAAGACGCCGATTATTATAAGGGGCAAGAGGAAGACAAAGACGCCTACCTTGGTGAGGGCGTATTTTGGGTGCCCCAAGATGCCCGTTGGGATTATCTAAAGGCTAATGCCAAAAAGCCGGAAGTCGGCATACTGGTTGACGCCGCGATGGTATCTATTGAAAAAGACAATCAGAGTTTAAAAGGCGTTCTGCCAAAAAATTACGCCCGTCCCGACCTCGACAAAGTTCGTTTAGGCGAACTGATCGATCTTATCAGCACAATCGGTCTTGGCGACAAGGAAAGCAGGAGTAAAGACATTCTTGGCCGTATATATGAATACTTCTTGGGCCGGTTCGCG
>JAJYLJ010000089.1 GCA_021787835.1 Deltaproteobacteria bacterium
TCATAGGTCTATTGTCAGCGGTGGCTGTCTCGCTTTGCAATACGGCGATCGTGGACCCCCTGACATTCGGAATCGCCCTTGCCAGCTTCGCCGTAATCTCGTTTACCAAGACGGATCCATCCATTGTGATCGTCATGGCCGGGCTCTTGGGGGCAGGCGTCTGTCTCGCCAGATTTTGACATGGGGCATGAATCTGACGACGCGCAGCTTATAGACAGATTCAAAAAGGGCGAAACGCCGGTATTTGAGCGGCTTGTAATCAAGTACCAAGACAGGATATACAACCTCTGCCGGCACATGCTCGGCAATGCCCATGATGCCGAAGACGCGGCGCAAGATACCTTTATCAAGGCGTACCGGGGCCTTCACGGCTTCAAACCAGAGGCGTCTTTTTATACATGGCTTTACCGCATAGCTGTAAACACATGTCTCGACTACAAAAAAAGACCCTTCCTCAGATCAGTCTTGAAAATCCATAACGAGCCGGACGAGCCGGCCCCTGAGCCGGCATCGGATGAATCGTCGCCAGAGAAACTGTATGAATCAAAACAATTGATGCTGACCTTGCATAAAGCCTTAGGGATGCTGCCTCTCAAACTGCAGGCGGCGATCCTGTTGAGAGAAGTGGAAGGCCTTTCATACAGCGAAATGGCGGAAATGCTCGGCATCTCGGTAGGCACTGTAAAATCGAGGATATCCAGGGGAAGGGAAGAATTGAAAAAATTGATGAAAAAAATCGGGGAACAAAAATAAAATCTGATCGTTTAAACAGTCAAGAGGTAAAGATGAGGTGCTCAAAGGCGCGCAAGCTCATATCGGCGTTTATTGATAAAGAGCTGCCGGAGAAAAAAAGGCGGCGGCTTGAAGATCATTTGAAGGTCTGCGGTAAATGCCGCAAGGCCTCCGACGAAACGTTGACGTTAAGCGGTCTATTCATAGATACGGTAAGGTTTGATGCGCCCTATGGCTTTCATGCGAGGGTCATGGCGAACTTAAACAACGCCGAGGCCAAAGGATTCCATGAGGCTGCAACGCCGACCAGGACCGCCTGGGTCGTTACGCTGCTCGCCGCCGTTGTCGGAGGTCTAATATCCGGCGCCTTCCTAGCCAATGACCTGGCGCCCGTCAAGACTAAAGATACGGTAATGGCCTCACTTCACCTGAGCGTCTTCGAGTCTGCGCCTCCTGACAGCCTGGGCAGGGCCTATCTTCTTGCCATGGAGGGGAAAAATGAAGAATAACGGCCTGAAATTCCTTCTCGTTGTCTCACTGGCGCTGAACGCGTCATTCCTGACAGCCGTCGCATATCAATACCACAGACAATCGGATTATTGGACCTCGCCTCTTGGAAACAAGATCAAGAAAGGACATTTTTTGTTAGAAAAGCTCTCTCTGCGACCCGGTCAGATGGCCGCAATGAAAGAGATCGCGGACAGATGCCGCGATAAAATTGACGGCAAGAGGGAAGAAATAGCGGGAAAAAGAAGGGAGCTTATCGCGCTCTTGCGCCAAGAAAACCCCGACAGAAAGGCCATAGCGGATGTAGTATCACAGATCAACGGGATACAGGAGCAGATACAGTGGATGGTGGTCACACATATCCTCGACATGAAGGCAAGGCTCAACAAGGAGCGACAGAAACAGCTCCTTGATCTGATAGAGCGTGGCATGGCAAAGGGGAACCACGCATGAGAAGGGCAATCTCAACTGTTTTTGCGGCGCTGGTCATATATTTTGCGGCCTGGCCTTTATATGCCGGGCCTCAGCTCGGCCTTAACGACTGCATATCCATCGCCCTCAAACAGAGCCCGGCGCTCAAAGGGGAAGGGGAACGGCTAAAACAGGCCGAGGCTGATTACCGGATGGCCAGGGCCGGGCTCTTTCCTAATGTATCAGCCAATGCGTACATAAACAGGCTAAACGGCGACCGTCTTGCGCCTGTGAGCGGAAGTACGCCGGTAAAACTCTATGAACGGGAGGACTTTGCCGGGCTTACGGCAAAACAGCTCCTCTTCGACGGCGGAAAGACCATCTCCGCCTATCGTTCGACCCAAAAGGGTGTAGAGGCCGAAAGGTTCAATTTGAACGCACTAAGAGACCAGACGGTCTTCCTAGTGACGGAGGCGTTTTTCCAAGTCATGGAGGCAAGGGAACTGGTGAAGGTGGCGGAGAAAACGCTCAGTCGCCAACATGCATTCGAACAACTCGCCGATGCCTTCTTCAAGGCCGGCAAGGTGACGAAACTAGATGTTCTTAAGGCCCAGTCCCAAAGGATGCAGGCTGAAAAGGACCTGATATCGGCGCATGGGGTATTGAGGCTGGCCGAGGTGTTTTTAAGGCAATCGATGGGCATTGATGCAAAAGATGGGCTGGATATAAAAGGCGGCCTGCCGGACGCGGTTGATGAACCGCCTGCATATGAAGATGCAATGAAAGAGGCATTGGAAAAAAATCCGGACATCAAGAAATTTGACACACTGGTCACCAAAGCTAAAGAGGATATAAGGGCCGCAAGGGGTGGGTATTTCCCGGAATTCGCCCTTCAAGGAAGCTACGGCTACCGCGACAGAGACATAGGCGGCGGCGCGGATGAATGGACCGCCGGGGTTGTAGCAAACTGGTCTGTCTTTGACAGCGGGTTTACAAGGGCCAATGTTGCGAAGGCGGAGGCAAGTGCCCGGGAGTCCAAGGAGTCGCTAAAATCCGCCAAAATAAAGTTACGGTCGGATATCGAAAACGCCCTTGTGACATGGAAGACCGCGCTGGTTGACTTTCAGGCCGCCTCAAGGCTCGTGGACGCCGATCAGGAGGCTTTGAAAACCGCACAGGCCCTGTACAAGGCAGGCAAGGCCCTGGTGCTCGATGTGCTCACGGCGCAGTCAGATCTTACCAATTCCGAGGATGCCAGAGTCAAGGCGCTTACATCCTTTGCAATAGCAAGGGCGAATCTTGATCGCCTCGTCGGCGGGATGGAGACACAAAAGTGAAAAATACCAAGGCGTTGATAAAAAGATGGGGTCTTTTTGTCTTTCTTACGGCGATTATCGTCTTTGCGGCGTATGTAATTTTCCTGAAACCCATTGATGTCAAGGCTGCAAGGGTGACTATCGGCACGGTAACCAGATTTGTGCGAGGCCCCGGACTTGTAGAGGCCAGGATCCCTGTTGAAGTGAGCACCAAGATAACGGGTGTCATAACCTCGCTGATGGTTGACCAGGGAAACAAGGTCAAAAAGGGCCAGCTCATCGCCACCCTCGACGATGCGGACAGCCTGGCCAAGGTCTCCTCTGGCAAAAAGGCCGTGGCGGTTGCGCAATGCGATCTTGAAACGGCGCGGGCCGATCTTGAAAAGGCGCGGGCCGATCTTACCCTGGCAAGAAACAATTATCAACGTGATCATGAAGTCTTCATGGCTGGCTATATATCGCCCGCGGCAATGGACGCCACCGAGGCCGCGCTTCAGGCCGCGCAAAGCAGCACCAAGGCGGCGGAGACAGTCGTCTCGTCGCGCATCTTCGCTGAAAAAAAAGCGCGTGATGACCTGCGCTACGCCGAGGCAATGCTTTCATACACCAAAATATACGCCCCGATGGATGGCATTATCATACAGCGCGACAAAGAAGTGGGGGCGACCGTATCTCCGGGTGTTTCCATATTCAGCATGGTCGACCCTAATACCGTATGGGTCATGGCGAGGATCGACGAAACCGTTGTAGGAAAGGTGCATATAAACCAGCCCGCGCTCATTCGCCTGCGCTCAGGGGGTGAGTTTAAGGGCTATGTGGCCAGGATCGAAAGGCAATCAAATGCTGTGACACGCGAACTCGAAGTGGACGTGGCCTTCGACAATATCCCCAAACGTTTTGCCATTGATCAGGAGGGGGATGTAACTATCCTGACAGGGACGGCAAAGGGCCTTGTAATTCCGGCCGCGGCCCTTGTCGGCAACAAGAATGGCGAGCAGGGGGTGATGATGGTCAAAAACGGCAGGGCCCGTTTCCAGCCTGTTGAAACGGGCGCAACGGACGGCGTCAAAACCATTGTCACAACAGGCCTTAAAGAGGATGACATCGTCGTCATCGGGCCCGCCGTGACAGATGGAAGACCGGTCCGCATCAAAAATCAAGGGTCAGGGGCATAGATAGATGGATCTTGCGGCAAAGGATGTCAGGCGGCATCTTGGCAAATTCATCGCCACGATCATAGGCGTCGGGATGCTTATAAACATTGTCTTCATCATGAACGGGATATATCGAGGCATCATCGATGACGGTATCTGGATCATTGAAAACACGGATACCGATCTGTGGGTGGTCGAAAGGGATAGGGGCGGGCCATTCAACGAGCAGTCCCAGCTTCCGAGAGACACATACAAAAGCGTTGCAGCAACGCCAGGGGTCGCAAAGACCGGGCCTTTCATAACCTATACGGTGCAGAGGGGCGTGGCGGGACGCAACCAGCAGTTCACCATCATCGGCTACGATGTGTTTATAGGCCTTGGCGGGCCAAAAAGGATTGTGGCGGGACGCAACATAACGGCAGGACATTACGAGGCGGTCGCCGACCAAAAACTCGGGGTAAGGCTCGGTGAACGGATACATCTTGGCGTACACGACTACACCATTGTAGGACTTACCAGGCAGGCGGTTGATACCAATGGAAATCCGCTTCTCTATCTGTCCCTATCCGATGCCCAGGAGGTGCTATTCCAGCGGGACAACCAGGCTATCTACGCCCAAGACGCCGCAACCATAAAAAAACTTCAGGACGCGGGCTACACCGCCACCCAGGCCGGACAGATGCTTCCTCTTTTTTCATCCAACACGAACATAATAAGCGCGGTACTGGCAAAACTTACCCCTGGCGCAGACATCAAAAAGGTTCGATCCAACATACAGGACTGGCTTTACCTTAATGTCTACAGCCCGGAAGAGGAGATACAGCTCATGCTCAGCGGCAGGCTCAAAAAGATCTCCATAACCCTCGGTTTCTTCAGGATACTTCTGGTCATAGTCTCCATCGTCATTATCGCGCTCATAGTCTATGTCATCACAATCGAAAAGATACGCTCCATTGCGACACTAAAGCTCATAGGGGCGTCAAACTGGGTGATCATCCGGCTGATACTCGAGCAGTCCGTAAGCATCACTCTCGCAAGTTTCGGATTCGGCTACGGGGCATCACATCTTCTTGAGGCGAGTGGTCAATTCCCAAGGCATCTGATATTCACAACCTTCGACACCACCCTCGTCTTCATCATCATGCTGGTGGGCGGGGTAGTCGCAAGCCTCCTCGCCATCTGGGTTGCGCTTCGCACACCGCCTTCCCTGGCGCTCGGAGGTTAACGCCGCGATGGATGTCCTTATAGTCAAAGGGCTTAAAAAGGTCTTCGGAGAGGGTGAACTAGCAGTGACAGCCCTTGCAGACATAGATTTTTCCGTAAAAAAAGGGGAGCTCATGGCCCTTCTGGGCCCAAGTGGCTCCGGGAAAACCACCCTGCTTCTGTGCATCAGCCTCATACTCGAGCCCACCACTGGCTACATTGTCATAAACGGCCATGAAATATATAAAGACGGCTGGACCGATGTGGACATGCGCCGCTTCAGGCGCGAGAACATAGGCTTCATCTTCCAGTCCCATAACCTCATTCCGTTTCTTACCGCTACCGACAATGTGGCGCTGGTAATGACTTTAAACGGTGTGAGCGACCGGGAAGCCAGGCGGCGCTCCCATGAACTCCTTGACTACCTGGAGATAGGTCACAGGGCCGACGCCCTGCCTGCGCTACTCTCCGGCGGGGAGCAACAGCGCGTGGCCATCGCGAGGGCGCTTGCCAACGAACCTGTGCTTATCCTGGCGGATGAGCCCACAGCGGCCCTTGATACCGACCGGGGCAGGAAGGTCATGGCGCTTCTTAAAAAAATCGCAGGGGAACGGAACTCAGCGGTCATAACCGTGACCCACGACCATAGGATGATCGAGGGGTTCGACACAGTTTGCGAGCTAAGTGACGGAAGATTCGTCAAAAAACCATTGTAAAAAATCAAAGTTGATGAGGCCCAAGGCTACTATTTTGCAAAGCCTGTACCCAAGGATGAATGCGCAAAATATATCAGGCAATATGACCATGAAAGATATTGCTGGCCCAAAAGGTAACCCCGCATGACATAAAGTATCAGCGGATTAAAACATCAGCCAGACAAGCGCGTAGAGCGTATTGTTGTTAGAGGCGTTTCCGCCGAATCCGTCATAGTCTGAATGAGCGCCATTGAACTTGTTATAGATTATATATTGAAGAGAAATTTTGGTCTTTTCCCACGGCCTATAATCCGTCTCAAGAATAAAACCGTTACTGTTGGGGCTGCCTGTTCTGCTTCCATCAATCGGGTTAGCGGAATACAGGAGCGGGTCTGTTTTCCCGGTAATGGGAAAAAACCGCCGATCCGCCGATATCGCCCAAATGGCTTCTGTAGTAATAATTCAGGTTCACTTTTAATGTATTCAAAAAATCAGAGGAGTTAGCCGTATTCCCGAAGGGAAAGCTTGCATTCCAATCCTGGTCTTCATGAATCCATGTGACGTGCGCCGTAATGATATGCTTTCCGGCTTCAGCTATAGGTACGCCGTCCATTTGCATACGACCTTGCATGTGTTCCAGTGCAAGAGTACCCATGTACTGATATTGGGCGTCAAAGGCTATGTCAGTGAAGCGGTCTGCCGGTCCGCTTGTGTAACCGGCGGGAAAGATATCAGCCTGCAAGCCGTAAGTACCTATGGTGAAAAAGTGATTTTCCCACCGTTGTTCCAATGCCAGACGCCAGTAAGGGACCGCGCCGTCCGCCACCTGTTCGGTGACGGTGCCGGCGCCAAATGGTTTGGTAATACCGTCTCTGGCTGTGCGGTAAACACTGCCTTCCAGATAAATCAAATTATTCCAGTAGACGTAGACGCCGATGCCGCCTACCTGCTGGTCTAAAGCCCCGTCAATTATAGCACCAGCGGCGGGAGTTGAGGCGACGCCTGAAGAAGCAAAGGGGAAACCCCATGCCGGAGTAGTATTCCAGACATCCTGTACCGTCGGACTATTATTGAGTGTGAGCCCGTAAATCAGGTTTTTATCCCATAAGATAGTGTTATCGGAATAGCGCAAATCCGTCATGTCAAGAAATATTTTATCACTTGTGCCATCGTAGGTACCCTGCACAAAGGCCCCAAAATCACCGTAAATCCGGCCTCCGTAAAATAAGCTCAACTGCTGCGGCAGATTTGTTTTATCGGTTGCCCTGTTGGTGGAGTCAAAAGGGGCGATCCCGGAAGTCAGCCCTTTAGCTTCCGTATAAGATGGCTGAGCCATACCAGCTAATGGAGAAGGAAATTCGTATGGCTTGCCGGTCTTGCTCAACACATAACCACCAAGCTTGAAAATTCGTCCAAATGGCGTCAATTCAGGAAATATCGTATGGCATTCATTACACGACATACCTGTTTGCCGCGCAAAACTCGGTACAGCCTGGGCGGGGCCTATCTTCTTGCCATGGAGGGGAAAAATGAAGAATAACGGCCTGAAATTCCTTCTCGTTGTCTCACTGGCGCTGAACGCGTCATTCCTGCCCGCGCTCAAGGCCTATTTTCACCTGACCGCCCGGATCGGTATACCTTTTTGAGTTTTCCAGCACATTGTCAAAAAGCTGGCTGAGCCGCTCAGGATCGGCGAGCCGTATCCGGACGCGCTCCGGCAGGTTTACAGTCATGGTCATGTTTTTTGGCCATCTCAGACCTCACCCTGTCCACCGCCTCGGCCAGGATATCGGACAGATTCACATCGGTTTTTTTGTAGGCCATGGCACCGACATCG
>JAJYLJ010000008.1 GCA_021787835.1 Deltaproteobacteria bacterium
ATAAGGCTTGCGGCGCAGGTTGGGGCCGGCCTTACAGGGATTACGATAGTTTTGGATGAACCTACGATCGGTCTTCATCCAACAGACAACAAAAGGCTTCTTTCCGCCATCTGTTCCCTGAAAAATGCAGGCAATACCCTCATAGTCGTTGAGCATGACGAAGAGACCCTCCGTTCGGCTGACTGGATTATTGACCTGGGCCCGGGAGGGGGCCGTTTGGGCGGAGAGGTCGTCGCCCAGGGGCAGGTTGATGACATAGTTAAGAATGAGGCCTCTCTTACCGGAAAGATGCTAAGTGAGGGCAAGGGCCGGATCATTCGGCCGAAGGGCAGGGCCAGAGACGCCAAGGATTGGCTTGAGATAAGGGGGATAGACTGCAACAACATGCACGGCCTTGATCTAACCATCCCTCTGGGGGCGCTGATTGCCATTACAGGGGTCTCAGGTTCAGGCAAAAGTACCCTCATGACCCAGGTGATCGCGCCTCTCATCAATGCCAAGCTAATGGATAATGACGCCCCTACAAGCCGTGCAAAAGGGGTCTCGGGCGCCGGCGCCATAGACCGCCTCCTCTTGGTTGACCACAGTCCCGTGGGGAGGACCCCCAGGTCATGCCTTGCAACCTATGCAGGGTTTCTGGCCGACATAAGAGATCTCTTTGCCAAGACACCCCTTGCAAGGGCCAGGGGCTACGGTCCATCCAGGTTTTCGTTCAACTCCGAGGGTGGAAGGTGCCCTGCCTGCAAGGGCCAGGGGTTTCAAAAGGTCAGCCTCGGATTTCTGCCTGATGTCTACGTCAAATGTGATTTCTGCGAGGGGCGCAGGTTTGAGCCGTCAACGCTTGATGTAAAATGGAGAGGGAAGAATATTGCCGAGGTCCTGGAGATGACCTTGGAAGAGGCCAGAGAGACGTTTCGCCCTATTCCAAGGCTTTTAAGGCCCATTTCCATCTTGTGCGGCCTTGGCCTGGGGTATCTCGGCCTTGGCCAGTCCAGCCCCAGCCTTTCAGGCGGCGAGGCCCAACGGCTTAAACTTGCAAGACAATTGGCAGCTGGTGGCCGGGGCCACGTATTGTATCTCATGGATGAGCCGACGACGGGCCTTCACATGAGCGACGTAAGGCTGCTTGTAAGCCATCTCCATAGTCTTGTGGATCACGGTAATACGGTAATTGTCATAGAACACAACCAAGACCTCATTCATTCAGCGGACTGGGTCATCGAACTAGGCCCTGGCGGCGGCAGGCACGGCGGGAAACTGATCTTCAGCGGGCCATCGCCGGTTCATTGAATGCCTCGGCCTTTCTTGCCGTCCCTTGCCGCATTGCCTTTTTTACTTAGGTGCCTGCAATAATTTTAAGAGACCCTGCGTAATTTTTGACTTAAGTCAAGGGAACCGGTTCCATGACCTTGTATAGACAATATACAGCCGGGTGAATCAATATCCTGTTTGACTTAGGATTGGAAAATATAAGATAATTAAAAGAACTGGTCTTGCCGGGAGATTATCATAGAAGAGGGGGAGCGTGAAGGTTTATCTGATAAGCGGCCTTGCCGCCACCAGCGCGGTCATCCTGTTTTTTCTGTTTGGCCCTCCAAGGCTGCTCGCCAAGAGCAGCGAATCGGCCTTTTGCGCAAGATGTCATGTGATGGAGGCGGAGTATTACGCTTGGATACACGGCGGGGCCCATAGCGGCAAGAAGTGTGTCGATTGCCATCTGCCTAATCAAAACGAGGCGGTTTTTTATGTCTGGAAATCCATAGACGGCCTGAAGGACATGTTGGTTTTTTATTCCGGCAGGGTGCCTGAACGGATAAAGGCGTCTGACCATGCGAAAGATGTGCTGCAGGCGAATTGTATCAGGTGTCACACCCAGACCGTATGCAATATATACAAAAAGAGGAGGTGCTGGGGCTGCCATCGGAGGATCAGCCACAGGTCTGCTGGCATGAGGGAGACGCTTTAACTGGTTTTTTTATGATAAAAAAAGGGGGTGCAGAGATGAAAGGATGGGGCGTTGTCTTATTGGTTTTTACGTTTTGCCTTCCGCCCGTTTTTTTTATTGCGGGTTGCCAGGAGCCTCCAAAGACAGAGGCGGTAAGGCCTGTAAAGATAGCCAGCGGAGACGTTGATCCTGCCCATTGGGGGAAGGCCTATCCGATAGAGTATGAGAGATGGAAAAAGACAAAGGAGCCTGATCCTGCAGGGAGTAAATACAAGAGGACGTTCGGCCCGGATCGTGTCATTTACGACAGGCTGTCAGAATACCCTTTTTCGGCCCTTCTCTATAATGGCTGGGGTTTTGGCGTTGAATACAACGAACCACGGGGACACTTCTACATGATAAGGGATCAGCTCTCGGTGGATCCTTCCCGCCTTAAGGCCGGAGGCGTCTGTCTTACGTGCAAGACCCCTTACGCGCCGCAGTTTGAGAAGGAGATGGGTCATGACTATTATTCGAGACCATATAAGGAGATATGGGAGAATATCCCGGAAAAATATAGAAAGCTTGGTGTGTCTTGTATTGATTGCCACGACAACAATGACATGACGCTCAGGCTCTCCAGGGGTTTTACGCTTGTAAAGGCATTGAAAGATATGGGGGTGCAGCCGGAAGACCTTACGCATCAGCAGATGCGGAGCATGGTCTGTGCCCAGTGCCACGTCACCTATGTCGTCACCAAGGATAAGGACATGAAATCAACAGGCGTGTTCTTCCCGTGGCAGGGAAGCAAGCTTGGCGGCATCACGATTGAAAACATCATAAAGAAGCTTAGGAGCGATCCATCCTATCTGGAATGGAAACAGGCGGTTACGGGCTTTAAGCTCGCCTATATCAGACATCCTGAGTTTGAACTTTTTTCAAACAACAGTGTCCATTGGAATGCAGGTGTCTCTTGCCCGGATTGTCATATGCCTTATGTAAAAGTGGGCACGTATAAGGTCTCGGATCACAGGGTGATGAGCCCTCTTAAAAACGGTCTCAAGGCCTGCGTCCAGTGCCATGCGGAGAGTCCGGACTGGCTGAGGCGGCAGGTCTTCAATATCCAGGACAGGACGGCTTCATTGCTTTTGAGGGCTGGTTATGAGACAGCCGTCGTTGCCAAACTCTTCGAGACGGCCAACAACGCCCAGGCCGCCGGCAAGGCCGTTGACAAGGTGATGTACGATAAGGCAAAGGACTTCTATGAAGAGGCCTTTTACCGCGTAGTGTTCATAGGGGCTGAAAATTCGGTCGGGTTCCATAACCCGCCCGAGGCATTGAGGGTTTTGGGGGATGCGGTGGCCTTCGCCTCAAGGTCTGAGGCCATTTTGAGAAACGCACTCGCCAGGGCCGGGGTTGATGTGCCCCAGAACGTCGATCTCGATTTGAACAAATATCTGGATAAGAGGGGTGAAAAGAAACTCAAATTCATCCCCGCCCAGGAGATCAAGGATCCGTTTGGGACACAGGCGAGATTCGAATGACGCCCAAACTTTTATGGACCGGCTTATCCTTGACCCATACCCATGCGTCGGTCAAGGATAAGCCCCCGATAGAGATGGAGCCAATTATGTTATGCCTTGATGAGCGTATTGAGACTAATGATAATGAGTTATAATATAGTATTTAACAGGCCGCCGACTGGCATCAGATTTGCCACTAATAAGCTGTTTTCTATGGTTGCAAGATAATTATATAGTTTATAACTATATTGATTAATATTATTATTTAAATTGTTAATAAAGCTACTGGTTTGATTATTTATATAATTTGTTATCGATGATGATTGTATCTCTTGTGTTATTGATATTATATTTGTTGCTATTCCACTCATTATATTTTGCACTTGATTAGTATTATTTGTTAATGCACTGCTCAATTGTGTTTGATTCACAGATAATGTATTATCATTATTTTGTGTTATGCCAATAGATTGCAGATTTGCAACTTGTGAATTAATAATATTGGTCATATTATTAAATATACCTTGATCAATATATGCATTATTTTGTTGTAAAAAATTAATCATTGCATTGTAATTATTTACAAAATTATTAATAGTATTATTAATAGCTTGTTGATCATTTGTTACATTAATTGTTACAAATGAACTTGTTGTATTTAATAAATTTAATTGTAAATTATTATTATCTATATTTATAGTGTTACTTCCTGATGTATATGCTTGATTATTAATTGTATAACTTGCATTACTGGCATAATTAATAATATTATTTGTCGAACTTACTGAAACTGCATTACCTGTTATATCTGTTAAACTAAAATTATTACTTGTTCCTGTATTATTTGCAATTATTTCTAATTGACTTGTACTATTTTGGCTATTTGTTATTACACTGGCCGTAACACCAATATTTGCAGTATTGATGGCCTGTGCCATATTATTTAAGAATGTCTGATTGGTGTCTGTATTGTTGACATTGACTGATATTGGCGTAGTAGTTCCATTTATTTGTAAATTGAAAGTATCAGTACCAGTAGATGCAGTTGTTATACTATTGCTGGAAAGAGCAGCGCCTTGATTTAATTGGGCTGATGCTAGTTGATTTATATATACACTATAAGTAGCTATAGTTGCCCCTGGCTGTGCGGTCGCTGTTACTTGATTTGGATTCGAAGACGTTGCGGCGACATTGTCAAAAACACTCGTATTGGCCCCCGGATAGCTGTCGGGGATGAGCGGATAAGAGGCTTGATATAATTGGGCGGTATAGGTTCCGAGATTATTCAGCGCCTGGCTTAACATTATGGATTGCTGTTGATACATTTGGTTCAAGGAGAAGGTCTGGCTGGCTGCATTTTCTACCAGACTCAACAGATCGCTGGAGTTATTAACTCCGGCATTTTGAGCGTTGTTTAGATAATTAATGTAAAGATAATTGCTGTTTAAGTAATTGTAATCTGTATTAATCATCGGCCTCTATCCCTTTGCTCGATATGCAGGGCTGGCAACAGGATACAAAATTACAATAAATAAATTAAATAAATTTTATTACATAATAATAAAACAGCGGATATTTAGTGTCAATAGCGCGGCGGCGGGTGCGGCAAGGGCGTAATGCGGCGGATTTTAATGACATGTAGGCCCCGCTATGGATATTTGGTCTTAAGACATGAACATATGCGTCGGGCAATGGACTTAATCGCGGTGGCACCTTGATTTGGGGCAGACCATAGAGGTTGACCATGCGTTTAAATGGAGTCGGCCTTCTAATATTTGTCTGGCAACCAGGGAAGATATTGGTTATATTGTAACGGTTATGGATTTGGCTGTTATAATACAGAGGCTCGTCATACTTGTCCCGCCCATACTTTTGGCCGTGACAGTGCATGAAATGGCCCACGGGTGGGTTGCATACCGGCTTGGAGACCCAACAGCCAAGATGCTCGGCCGCCTTAGCTTTAATCCGCTCCGCCACCTTGATCCGATAGGGACCCTTGTGTTCTTTCTTACCCAGACCATAGGCTGGGCCAGGCCCGTGCCGATCAACCCTGTTTATTTCAAATATCCGCGAAGGGATATGGTTTGGGTGTCGATCGCCGGGCCTGCGGCCAATATGACCCTTGCGGCCATAAGCGCGTTTTTGCTTAGGGCGGCACCCGGTTTTTTAGGCGGAGCGCTGGAGTCTTCCATGTATTTTGTCCGTCCGCTTGTTTATATGGCCTATGTAAGCATACAGTTAAACATAGGGCTTGCGGTCTTCAATCTTATACCCATCCCGCCCCTTGATGGCAGCAAGGTGTTGATGGGGTTTTTGCCCTTGCGTTTTGCGGTCTGGTACGGTCAGCTTGAGCGTTATGGCTTTATAATCATACTTATCCTTGTATTTACAGGGGTTACGGGGCGCATTATAGTCCCGCTCATCATATATCTGAACAACATATTTTTGGGTATTGCATCCTGACATCGTCAGGTCCATATATCAACTTTTAGAGGGGAGAGGCCATGCAGAGGGTGCTTAGCGGCATGAGGCCGTCCGGCAAGCTTCACATCGGGCATCTGCACGGGGTGCTTGATAATTGGAGGCGGTTGCAGGAGACATATGAATGTTTCTTCTTTGTGGCCGATTGGCACGCCCTGACCACCAATTACGAAAACCCGTGTACAATACCTAAAAATATCGCAGAGATGGTCCTCGATTGGCTCTCGGTGGGCCTAGATCCCGGGAAGTCAACTCTGTTTATCCAGTCTGATGTGAAGGAGCACGCCGAACTGTATCTGCTTCTCTCCATGATCACCCCTGTGCCGTGGCTTGAGCGCAACCCAACCTACAAGGAGCAGCAGGAGCAATTGGCTGACAGGGATCTATCCACATTCGGTTTCCTGGGGTATCCGGTCCTTCAGGCCGCCGACATCATCATGTACAAGGCCAACAAGGTCCCTGTGGGCGTTGATCAGGCTCCCCATGTCGAGCTCACCAGAGAGATCACCAGAAGATTCAATTATCTCTACCGTGAAGTGTTTCCTGTCCCGGATGTCCTTTTGACACGGGTGCCTAAATTGCCCGGTCTTGACGGCAGAAAAATGAGTAAAAGTTACGGCAACGCCATCTTTCTCTCTGATCCGCCGCCGTCCATCAGGGAAAAGATATCAACTATGGTTACAGACGTTGAACGGCCGAGAAAAAGTGACACCGGGGATCCAGAGAGGCGATGCGTGGCGTTTAATCTTCACAGGCTTTATATGCCGGAAGAGCGGTTGAATGCCATTGTGGAGGACTGCAAATCCACACGGCTTGGCTGTGTAGCGTGCAAAAAAGGGCTTTCGGAGGCATTGATTGCATATTTGGCGCCTATACAGGAGAGACGCTCGGCCCTTGCCTCCAACCCTGGGCGTTTAAGCGATATCCTAAAAGATGGGGCCGCCAGAGCGAGATCTGTCGCCATCAAGACTATGGAGGAGGTCCGGAGCGCCATTTGGAGCCACAGTGTCAGGTAAGGCTTGAGGTCTTTGAGGGACCGCTTGATCTGCTTTTGCACTTGATCAACAGGGATAGGCTTGAGATCACGAATATCCCCATAGCCATGGTGACGGCTCAGTATCTGGAGTACCTCGAATTCATGCAGGCCTTGGACGTGGTTGTGGCAGGGGAATACCTTGTAATGGCGGCCACCCTTATTCATATAAAGTCCAGAATGTTGCTTCCAAGGGCCGAGTCTGCCTGCGCCGATGACGACCCAAGGCTTGAGATTGTCGGGCCGCTCAAGGAACTCGTCGAGATGAAAGAGGCGGCAAGGCGTCTTGAGGCCAGACCGATCCTTGGCCGTGACGTATTCTCAAGGGATTGCGTGGCTTATGGATCCAATGTTGAAGGTGGCATGGCCTTGAGGCCTTGCGGGGGTGCCTGCGGAGTACACGAAAGACCTATTGAGGCGGATATGGCCGATCTGATCGCAGCCTTCAGGTCTGTTTTCGGCCGGAGACTTCTCCCAAGGGTCATCGAGATTGAGAGAAAGAGACATGACGTCTCAAGGTGCATGGAAGCCATTCTTGAAGGCGTTTCGAGTTCAGGCAGGCTGGACTTTTACGGGCTTTTTTATCCAAGCGACCGCGGCAGGATGGTTTGTGTCTTCATAGCCCTTCTTGAGCTTACAAAATTAGGCCGCATCCGGCTCTTGCAAGAGAGTCATGGCGGAGACATCATGATACTTCTGCGCAAGACCAGCTAGTCTATTCTCCGCCCCAGCCGCCGATGCCGAGCAGTTCAAGGTTGCACCCAAAGGCGTCTATTGGTCCGCTTTTCTTGTAGTTGCAAGTAACCGCCCAACAGCTTGATTTATATCTAAGTCCATACACGGATTCAACCTCGCCTCCATTTTCGACAGACCATGCGGTCTTGTATGTTCCGGACCATGCCTGAGTAAAACCAACCAGCATGTTGATATTGAGGGAATTTATATTCTCTATTTTGTTATAACGGTAACTTAAGTTCACATTGTCGCCCCTGTTGTTTTGCAGTCCGCTCCACAGATTATAGCTGGTAAAGCCGTCGCCGTAGGTATTGTATGTAGTGTCATAACGCAGATACCAGTAAGGCACAGGTCTATATTCAATCTCTCCATACATGTCCGAGAATTTGTGATTTGGAGGATTGATGACCGCTGGATTTGGGGTGTTAGTATTAAAGAAATCGAAGTAAGAGATGTAATTCTGGACCATCGGCGGCCCTTCGGGTATGCCATGGCTGTCATAGCTTTGTTCAAGGTAGAGCCTTATAAGATCGGTAAAGGCGTATCTGTTTCCACCCAGAGATTTTTTGCTGCTCAAGAAAGACAGGACCGACCATGTGACCCTGTTTAACGGGTTTAGGCGGTCGATGCTGTCGATAAAGGGCAGGTTGTTTTGATCCACGGTGGGTCTGTATGTATAGGCGAGTTTAGGGCGGATGGTATGGCTGAGGGCGGAGCCGTTTCCAAGATCAAAAACCTTCATAAAGGTTGTGGTTGTATCTGCCGAGAGAGTGTAAAGTAATCTATTCGCCTTACTGTCAACCCCGGTGCCCAATGTCTGGCCGCCAGCCGTGTACATAGTCTCTTCAGCAGTGCCGGTCAGTAATCCGTCGGTCCAATTTTTTAATTTAAACGGCAGAGACAGGCTTGGGTCCAGGTATACACGCTGTTCTTTTGTGCCGCTGTTTCTCCAATAATTCACATAAGATGCGTCCCAGTTATAGTAAAATGGAGTGTTTAACAGAGGTACACTGAAGCCGTGGAATATAAATTTGGGCAGTGTTTGTACAGTTGTGTCCTGTTGGCCTATAATCAGGTTGTTGTTATAACGGAATTCGCTTCCCATGAAGCTGTCCGTGCCGTTTCTTGTAATTTGCAGGGTGGAGGGACGTATGGGGTCTGTTTCTTCGGCAAGGGAGCGGCCGAATACCTTCAGGAATTGCCTGTTGGTCTGATTGTACCCCATGGGGCCCTCATCGAATTCCTGGATGTAGTCCCTGTCGCTTGCGTAGTCTACGTCGAGTTTTGCCTTAAAGCCGAGCGGGAGCTCCTGATCGATTTTGGTCCTGAGCCACCACCTAAGGGTGTTCCCTCTTACCTGGCCGTCGTTGTTATAGTCATTGTCTTTTAGGGTATCGACCATGTAGTTGTAGCGTATGATGCCCTTTGATTCGGGGGAGAAGATATGCCTGAATTCGACGCCCTCCATCCAGCCCCTGTTGCTCATGGGGTCTTGGTAAAAGGTCGCGTCCATGCTGTCGTTTATGACCAGGAAATATGGTATGTCGAATTCCGTGCCGTTTCTATTGGAGGTGGAAAAATACGGAAGGAGCAATCCTGATTTCCTATATCTATTTATCGGGATGGATACCCACGGCGAATAAAGTACTGGAATATTGCGTATATTGAATCTCGCATCCGTCGCTACGGCCTGGCCGGTCATGGTGAGCTTGAGATCGCCGCATCTGAAGCTCCATGCCTGTTTCGGCAGTGGACATGTGCTTATGACCGCATCTTTGGCCCTGTATTCCTCGGTTCCGGTCTTCCATAGCTGTTTCGCCACAAGATGGACATTGTTTCTCTGTAGAAAAAGATGGGCGCCTTTCATGCTGCCGGTTGAGGTCTTGAGGTTGAACTCACCCTCTTCGCCGCTCATGGTGTCTTGGCCGAGATTTATGACAACCGCGCCGCTTGCCCATACCTTGTCGTGCTTGGTGTCGTATAGGACCCTGTCTGCGGATATCTTCAGGTCGCCTCGCTGGATCTTTACGGCCCCGTCTCCAAGGATGACATTTGTGGATTGATAAAATGTCAGACTGTCCGCCTCTATGTGCCAGGGTTCGGTCTTCTCCGGCGGCGCGGCGGCCTCGCCGGGCGAGGCTGATGCCGCCGCCGATTCCCCTGTCTTATGGGGCGCCTTTGTTGATATGTCCTTGTCGTCAGCGGCGGCCGTGTTGACCGCAAACAGCACGGCGAATATCGCAAGGATAAAAATCGATCTGAAAAGATAAAGGCGCATCATAAATAACCTATGACCGTTAGTATCATATAGATTGGATGGTTTCAATGGATAGGGGTCCGGATTTTTCTTTTTTATATTGATCTTGTCTGACATATCCTTTATTAAAGGATATTGCCTATCTTTAGTTGAATATAAAATTGTCCTGGAGCCGCTTTGGCAGGTTAATGAAGACTTTCTGTATCATATGGCCTATAGCCTCTTATCTGGCTGGCTCTATCCCGTTTGGCCTTATCTTTGCAAAAATCAAGGGCGTCGATCTGACTGGGCACGGAAGTGGCAACATCGGAGCGACCAATGTGGCCAGGGTTATGGGCAAGGGCATGGGTCTTATGACCCTCCTGGCGGATTTTATAAAGGGGTTGCTTCCTGTTTTGATTTTGAGATTTCTTTGCGGAGGCGACCTCTCTTTAAGCATCAGCCTTGCATTGACTGGTTTTTCCGCGGTGCTAGGGCATTGTTATTCTGTCTTTCTTGGGTTTCGAGGCGGCAAGGGTGTTGCTACATCAGCCGGCGTATTTTTGGGCATATGCCCACAGGCCCTTGGCGTCGCGGCGGCCGCGTTCCTGGCCGTGGTCAAGGTTACAGGGTTTGTCTCGGCCGGCTCGCTGCTGGCGGCGGTTGTCTTGCCTGTCGGAATCCATTTTTTTTGTCCGTCGGGGCAGATGGAGGCGATGGCGTCCGCTGTGGCCGCCATTGTATGGTGGAAGCACAGAGGCAATATGGCGAGGCTTTTAAGGGGGCAGGAACGGGGGTGGCGGAAGGCGTGAGAAAGGCCAGTCTAATCCGAATCCAGCCCCAATTGATTTATTTTTCTGTAGATATGCCTCCTTTCCAGTCCGATGGCCTCGGCCGTCTTTGTTATATTGCCTTTGTGTTCCATAAGCTTTCTTGCCAGATATTCCTTTTCAAACATCGCCCTTGCCTTGCGGAAGTCATTGCATGAAAGCCATGGCTGGCCTTCATGCGCCGGCTGGATTTCGGTTGAAGCAACGCCTTCCTTAACGCCCTTGCGATAAGAGGCGGGCAGATCGTCAATTGTTATCCTTGGCCCCTTCGACAGGATTACGAGCCTCTCCGCAAGGTTCCTGAGTTCTCTTATATTCCCGGGCCAGTCACAGTTCTTGAGCGCCTCGATTGCGTCAGGGTCTATTTCTTTATAGTCTTTTGCAGTCTTTTGGGAAAATTCCTGTAAAAAGACCTCCAAAAGCAAAGGGATGTCTTCCTTGCGTTCTCTTAAGGAGGGCACCTCGATCGGTATCACGTTTAAACGGTAGTAAAGGTCCTCGCGGAAGGCCCCCGCCTCTATCTCCTTTTCCAGATTTTTGTTCGTGGCGGCTATGATTCGCACATCCACGTTTATGGTCTTCCCGCCTCCCACCCGTTCGAATCTCTGTTCCTGGAGTATCCTCAAGACCTTTGCCTGGGTTTTAAGGCTCATGTCCCCTATCTCATCCAGGAACAGAGCCCCTCCGTTGGCAAGGTCGAATTTCCCCCTTTTCATAGATGTGGCGCCTGTGAATGCGCCTTTTTCATGGCCGAAGAGCTCGCTTTCGATGAGTTCCTCAGGAATGGCTGCACAGTTTACTTCCACCAGCGGTTTATTGTTTCTCTTGCTCAGTCTGTGGATGGTCTGGGCGACCAGTTCCTTGCCAGTGCCGTTTTCCCCCTGGATCAGTATCCATGCGTCCGTGGGCCCTACTATGGCTATCTGTTCTTTCAGTTTCAGCATGGCGGGGCTTTCGCCGGCAAGCTCTCTTACTGATTCGGCCTTTTGTCTGAGGAGGGCGTTTTCTTCCTGAAGCTCCTTATATTTTATGGCGTTTTGAACGGTAAGGACGAGTTGTTCATAAGACAGGGGTTTTTCTATGAAATCGTATGCCCCCAGCTTCGTGGCCTTCACGGCCGTCTCTATGCTCCCATGGCCGGACATCATTATTACGGGCAAAAAAGGCCAGTCTTTTTTTATTTTTTTCAGGACCTCAAGCCCGTCCATGCCGGGCATCCAGATATCCAGGAGCATGAGTTCAGGGAGCTCATCCACCACGACCCTTAACGCATCTTCACCGGAAGGGGCGGATATGACATCGAATCCTTCGTCTTCGAGGATACCGCTGACTGTGTCAAGGATGGTCTGTTCATCATCAATTATGAGTATTTTTTTCTTGAGCATGGCCGTGAAGTTGCTGCTGCGGAAAAATCAGTTTAAATCTGGTACCTCTGGGTATGTTGTCTTCAACTGTAATATGGCCATTATGGTCCATTACGATGGAATTTACAATGGCGAGGCCAAGCCCTGTCCCCCCTCTTTTTCTTGAGAAATAGGGCTCGAAGATGCGTTGTCTGTCTTGAGGCGCAATGCCTGTGCCGGTATCCGCAACTTCGAGATTCAGCTCTTTCTTGTCAGTGTCGAAGTAAAGGCCGATTTCTATGGCTCCTTTATCTGGGATCGACGCTGCGGCGTTGTCAAGGAGGTTTATGACGGCCCTCTTGATCTGGTCTGGGTCCAGGATGGCCTCCGGCAGGTCATCTTGGCAGTTGACTGTAAATGTTATGTCCGGGTGGGCCTCCCTGAATATGACGAGTGTTTCTTCCACAAGCCTGTTTAATTGCACCGGTCTAGGCCTCAGGGCCGGCATGCGGGCAAAGTTTGAAAATTCATTAACGAGCCTCTTTAACTCGTCAGCCTGACTGATGATGGTACTGGTGCAGGCGTCAAAGACCTCTCTTGCGTTTTCGTCCAGCGCATCCATGTATTTTTTTCTGAGCCTTTGAGCGGACAGCTGTATCGGTGTAAGGGGATTTTTCACCTCATGCGCTATGCGGCGCGCTACTTCGCGCCATGCGGCCAGTCTTTGTATCTTCTCGAGTTCGGTAAGGTCATCAAAGACTATTACAACCCCGTGGGACAGTCCGTTCTGATCCCTCAGCACAGTAAAATTTACAAGGAGCGAAAGGAGCCTGTCTCCTGCCTGCACACGCATGGGGCGTTGCAAGGCGCCTTTTTTTATCTCACTCAACTCCTTGCTTATAGCTTCAAATTCCTCGATTTGATTCCTGGTGAGAAGTTTATTATAGCGCGTCCCGATTACCTCGTCGGCCTTGAGTTTGAGAATAGCCTCGGCCGATCTGTTCATTGTGGTGACAAGCCCGTTTCTGTCGATCGAGATGACGCCGGCCGCCACGTTCTGCAGGATGATTTCTATGTAACGGCGCCGCTGTTCGAGTTCGGTGAAACTCCTCTTGAGCTGTTTGGAGGCATTCTCAGCCCTGCGCCGTGCCTCTTTCAAGTCCTGGGTCATGGTGTTAAAGGCCTTGACAAGGGAGCTTAGCTCATCCCTCCCCTGGGTTTCGATGCTGAAATCCAGATCTCCTTGCGCGATCCGGTGCGTTGCCTCGGCCAGTATCCTCACTGGTTCTGTTATGCCTTTGGCCATGCGGAAACCGAACCATATGGATACAAATATGATCAGGAGCGTTATCAGAAAGAGGGTGAGAAGCAGGGCGGCCTTTATCGGGTTTTGATAGATCAGAAGCTGGTGATAGTCTTCATAGCCAAGCTTTATCCCCTCCAGCAGGCCGTTTATATTCTTGGGAATAAGCTGTCCTATGACGAGTACTGCCAGGACCGGCCCATTTGGATTTTTTAAGGGATATAAGACTCTTATCAATGAGCCGCTTCCAAGGCCGTCGCTCTGGACCGTTGTGGCTTCTCCACCGAATATTTTTGAGATATTTGACGCGGAGATCCTGGGCGGCGGCCCCGCAAGGGGGAACCACGTCTTTGTTAGCATGGTCTTGGAGTTGGGCCCTATGATCTCAAGCGAGTTTATCGGGCTGCTCATCCTTGAGACAAGGCCTTCGGCAAGAAAGGGGCGCGGCGATATGAGCCCTTCGGAGCACTGGACATCTATTGTACCGCTTTCTTTTATACACTTAAATCCTATGTCAGACGCCAGATTTTGGCCGGTTTGCTCAAGCTGGCTTACCTTGTCCTGATAGTATGTCTGCCCTACGGTCAGTGCATTGTCCAGCGCATGTTCAACCTTTATGTCAAACCAGTATGTGAGGCTTGTCTTTAGAAACTGGAATGAGGCGAAAAACAGCATCATGGTAGGCAGCAGCGACAGAAATATAAAGGCCATGACCAGCTTTGTCCTGAGTTTCGCGCCCAAAAGCCTTTTTCTGTCCTCGAATATCAGCTTCACGACCTGCCTTACGATCAAAAAGCCTAGGAGCAGCACCAATATTATATTCAAATTGATAACAGCGAAGATTATTATGTTGCTGCTGACCGGAAGGGGGGTCGAGCTTGAGATCAGCCGGTATTCCAGAGTTGAAAGCAGGGCTATTATTATGCCTGCAACAAGAATGAAGAGGCGTTCGCGCCTGCCCTTTTTGATTACGCTAGTAGGTGAAGTAGAGCTCATGCCATTTGGTCTCGAAACCCCATGAGGAAAAAATATCCATAAGACCAGGAAAAGGGATATGGGATTCGACTTTTTCAGCGGTCGCCCGCACCCTAAGTATGTAAGTTGTGCCATGATGCAGGCGTGAGGCCAAAACAAGCGGCACCCCGTTTATTTCAAACATAACGGGCCATACCTCCGCCATTGTCCTCACGCTGATCGCCCTTGGATTGTCGGGGCCCAGCATCATTATGTATTCTTGTCTGAGCGCATCATAGCTAAGCGTCCTTGAGACGTAACCGTGGAATATGGTTTTATCCATCATAAATCTGGGCCTGTTTATCTCTATTTCATAAGTGTATTTTACGGGTATTCCGCTTTTCAAGGCCGTCAGTATCTCTTGCGTGTATCCGTTCTTGAGCGAGAAATAGGCGAGTAGATATCTTTTGGAATTCGCCACCGTGAGGCCGGATATCTGTGGAGAAAGTGTGTCTTCATCGGCCCATGACAGCCCCTGGAGCGAAAAAAACAGCAGTCCTGTCCCCATTATGCAGACAGCCAAATAGAGCGAGGCTATATGGTAAAATTTTTTCGTTATAACGTATTGACGTTTCAGCAATTTTTTATCTTAAAATTTAGAGATAGTTAGGCTTTGAAGCTTAATTAGTCGGACGCCGAAAAACAATAGCGGGGGCCCTTTTTTATAAAAATATCTATGGGCCGTGCCTTATATGGATATAATTTATTAGTGCTAGTATTGGCCGTATCTTGACACGGCCTGTTAATCCTGTTATCAAAATTCATCTTTAAAGAGGGTTGCAAAGGCGCGTAGCTCAGTGGGAGAGCGCTACCTTGACACGGTAGAAGTCGGCGGTTCAATCCCGCCCGTGCCTACCACTTTTATTATTTACTTTATGAATCGACATCGGCCAGAGGTGTTTTGCGCCTCATGAGAGGCAAAACACCTTTTTAAAAATAATCAAGCCTGTTAGTATAATCGCATGAAAGACAATCAATCCAGCCTCATTAAAATAACCCTTCCGGACAAGACCGTGGTTGAGACAGGAAAAGGGGTCAGCGCCGGCGAATTCATCAAGGGTATTTTGAGCGGGAAGAAGGCGAAGGAGGTAATGCTTGCAAGGATTGACGGCGAGCTGAGAGACCTTTCGACCCCGCTTACAGATGACTGCGCCCTTGAGGCCGTCTTCTCTGAAGGTGACGACGCGCTTCAGGTATTGAGGCATACCACGGCCCATGTCATGGCCCAGGCCGTCAAGGAACTCTTTCCTGGCGCAAGGCTGGCGATAGGGCCTGCGATTGAGCATGGGTTTTATTATGATTTTGATTATGAAAAGAGTTTTACGCCCAATGACCTCGAGAAGATCGAGAGCAGGATGCGCGAGATCATAAAGGCTGCCATCCCGATAGTCAGGGAAGATGTTTCCCTGTCAGAGGCCAGAAGACGGTTTGACGCCATAGGGGAGTCCTTTAAGCTCGAGCTTCTGGAAGAGCTTGATGCCTATGGCCTGGATACGGTTTCCTTGTATGGCCAAGGGGATTTTTTGGACCTTTGCCGGGGGCCGCACCTTCCGGACACGGGGCATATCCCGGCGTTCAAGCTTACAGGGGTGGCAGGCGCCTATTGGAAGGGGGATGAAAAACGGCCCATGCTCCAGCGTATCTATGGCGCGGCCTTTTTTGACCAGAAGGCTCTGAAGGCATATCTTGATCGCCTTGAGGAGGCCAAGAGACGCGACCACCGGCGTCTAGGAAAGGAGCTTGAGCTGTTCTCAATCGAGGAAGAGATCGGTCCAGGCCTGATCCTTTGGCACCCAAGAGGCGGAACGGTCCGCAAGGTCATGGAAGACTTCTGGCGCGACGAACACCTCCGACGCGGTTACAGCATCCTTTATACGCCACATATGGCAAGGCGCGATCTGTGGAAGACCAGCGGGCACCTCGATTTTTACAAGGACAGCATGTACGCTCCGATGGAGATAGACGAGGTAAGCTATCAGATAAAACCCATGAATTGCCCGTTTCACATCGCCATATACAACTCGAGGAGGCGCAGTTACAGGGAATTTCCTCTTCGCTGGTGTGAACTCGGCACCGTCTATCGCTACGAGCGCACGGGCACGCTCCACGGCCTCATGAGGGTCCGCGGTTTCACGCAGGATGACGCCCACATATTCTGCCGTCCGGATCAGCTCCAGAGCGAGATACACGAGATACTTGAAATGACCCTTTATGTGCTCAGGGTCTTTGGATTTGACCGTTATGATATTTATCTTTCCACCAGACCCGAAAAATATGTCGGCACCGAAGAAAACTGGCAGCGGGCCACCGATGCGCTGAAAGATGCACTTGACGCCCAAGGGTTGCCCTATGAGATAGACCCTGGCGAGGGCGTATTTTATGGCCCTAAGATAGACATCAAGATCAAGGATTGCCTCGACCGATCATGGCAGTGCTCAACAATACAGGTGGATTTCAATTTACCCGAGAGGTTTAACGTGCGCTATGTAGGGGACGATAACCAGTCTGAGACCCCCATCATGATCCACAGGGCGCTCATGGGTTCTCTTGAGCGTTTCCTGGGCGTTCTGATTGAACACTATGCGGGAGCCTTTCCATTTTGGTTGGCGCCGGTTCAGGTGGCCGTCCTGACCGTAACCGACAGGGCTGACGCCTGGGCTGGTTTTGTCGCCGGTGGACTGAAAAACGCTGGCTTCAGGGCGGATACGGATTTCAGGAATGAAAAACTTGGGAAAAAGATAAGAGACGCCCAACTTTTAAAGATCCCTTACATGCTAATTATTGGCGATAATGAGGTGGAGAAAAAACTCATAACCCCGAGGACGAGGGGCGGCGATAACCTTCCGGCAGTTAATATAGAGGAATTTATAAAATATATCGATAAAGAGAAGAAGGCCTCTTCCGGAGCAGTGATAAGGTCTGGCAACGCCGGTCTTTCTTGAGGATAGCGGGCCTGATGTTGGCGCAGGGATAGGGTTATGGTTGTGGTTCTTTTTAAGTTTTCTTGAGGGTGTGGCAAGATGACATTTCTTGGGCGGCCTCCACTTGTCATTTTGCCTTAATAAAGTTATACAGACGATGACCTTTTATAATGGTGCTCGGTTTCTTTAAGGGAGGTGTGGTATAGCAAAAGAAAATTCAACCAATGTAAACCAGGAGATCAGGGCCTCGGAGGTCCGTCTTATAGGGGCTGCCGGAGAGCAGTTGGGGATAATGTCTATTAAAGATGCCCTCATTAAGGCCTCGGAGGTCGGGCTTGATTTGGTGGAGGTTGCATCAGTGGCAAAGCCTTCGGTTTGCCGTATTATGGACTATGGAAAGTATAAATATGAACAGAACAAAAAGGCCCAGGAGGCCAGGAAAAAACAAGTCCATATCCAGGTAAAAGAGATAAAGCTCCGTCCTCGGACAGATGTGCACGATCTGGATGTCAAGAGAAAACACATCAGGGATTTTCTAAAAGATGGGAACAAGGTCAAGGTCACGGTCCGGTTCAGGGGCAGGGAGATAGTCCACAAGAGTATCGGTCTCGAGATACTTAACAGGCTTTCCGAGGAGCTATCGGATGTAGCGGTGAGCGACGGCACGCCCAGCATGGAAGGCGCTACGCTACATATAATTTTATCTCCCAAGAGGGAATGATCCGGTGCGCCGTCTATGGCCAGGGATAAATAGAGGTGATAAAGACAATGAGAAAATTAAAGACAAAACGTTCCGCTGCAAAGCGGTTTAAGACGACCGGCACGGGCAAGTTTGTATCCAACAGGCCTTGCAAGAGCCACTTGTTGACGCATAAATCGCGGAAGAGAAAGAGAAACCTGAGGAAGGACGTCGTGGTCTCATCCGAGATGACCAGCGCACTCAAGCGCATGATGCCATATCTGTAATTATGTGTATTGTCAGTAAACAAGTTATAAAATTTAGTTGTTAGATTAGACAGGAGTTATCGCTATGCCAAGGGTTAAAAGAGGCTTCAAGGCCCGTCACCGCCGCAAAAAAATATTAAAGATGGCCAAGGGCTATATGGGTGCCAGGCACCGTTGCTTCAAGCAGGCCAAGGAGACCGTTGAGAAGGGTTTGTGCTACGCATTCCGTGACAGAAAGGCCAAGAAGCGCAGCTATCGCGGACTTTGGATAGTCAGGGTCAACGCCGCATGCAGACAAAACAATATTTCCTACAGCCGTTTTATGAGCGGTTTAAAAAAAGCGGAAATCGGTGTTGACCGGAAGATACTTGCCGACCTTGCCGTCATGGACCCGGCGGCGTTTTCAGCTTTGGTCGGCAGGGCCAAGGCCGCTTAGTTTTGTCTGGGCCGTGCGCCGGAATTTGGACAAATGAAAGCCCTGAATAAATGATCGATCGGCTGAAGGAGATCAGAGAAAGGGCCTTGAGTGCAATAGAAGCCGTATCGACTTCTGAGGATATTGATAAAATACGCACCGATTTTCTTGGCCGCAAAGGTGCATTGACCATGCTCTTAAGGGGGCTTGGCGCCATACCGCCTGATGAGCGGCCAAAGGCCGGCCAGCTTGCCAATGCCATCAAGGGCGAGATAGAAGAGGCGTTATCCGGAAAGAGCGGGATATTGAGCCGAGGAGAGGCCGCTTCAAAGATAGCCGGCCTTGATCTTACGCTTCCTGGCAGGAGGCGCCCTGTGGGGAGTCTTCATCCAGTCACCCAGGTAATGGCCGAGATAGCTTCTATCTTTAGGCGCATGGGTTTTGCCGTTGCCATAGGTCCTGAGATCGAATCGGATTTTTACAATTTCGAGGCCTTGAACATCCCATCCGATCATCCGGCAAGGGATATGCAAGACACCTTTTATGTGGACGAAAAGATACTGCTTCGCACCCACACCTCCCCAATACAAGTCCGCACCATGCAGAGGTGCCGGCCGCCTCTGCGGATAATCGCCCCAGGCAAGGTCTACCGCTGCGACTCAGATGTAACGCATACGCCCATGTTCCACCAGGTGGAAGGCCTTATGGTCGATAGGCATGTTACATTTGCAGATCTCAAGGGGATATTGACCTATTTTATCCAAGATATATTCGGTTCTGATACGCAGGTGCGTTTCAGGCCGAGTTTTTTCCCTTTTACAGAGCCGAGCGCCGAGGTGGATATCCAGTGTGTCATGTGCAGGGGGGCGGGCTGCCGTGTTTGCTCAAGGACGGGCTGGCTAGAGGTGCTGGGCGCCGGCATGGTTCACCCACAGGTCTTTAGAAATGTCGGCTATGATACGGAAGAGTTTTCGGGTTTTGCCTTTGGTCTGGGGGTGGAGAGGATCGCCATGCTTAAATACGGCATTGACGACATCCGCCTTTTTTATGAAAATGACCTCAGATTCCTGAATCAGTTTTAAACCGGTGAAGACATGCGTATCCTTACATCCTGGTTGAGGGAATTTGTCAGTTTCGACACATCTGTCGAGCAATTGGCCGAGGATCTGACGCTCGGCGGATTTGAAATAGAGGCTGTTGAGCCATGCGGCAAGGATTTTGTCCTTGACATCTCGATAACCCCCAACCGTCCTGATTGCCTGAGCGTTTTGGGTATAGCCAGGGAGGTTGCAGCCATTTACGGCCTCCCCCTCACCGATCCGTTTGATGAATCAGGGGCCTCTGGTTTTGTCCGGCAAGGTGCGGCTGGTCTGGGTATTGCCATAGAGGCGCCAGAATCCTGTCCAAGATATACGGCCGCGATCCTGGATGGCGTGAATATAGGCCCCTCCCCCGATTGGCTGAAGGTGCGTCTTGAGGCAGGCGGAATAAGGCCTATAAACAACGTAGTGGATGTCACGAATTATGTACTGCTTGAACGGGGTCAGCCCCTTCACGCCTTTGATCTTGACAGGCTCAATGGTCCGAGGGTGATCGTCCGCAATGCAAGACAGGCGGAAAGCCTTGTAACTATTGATGGCAGGCAGAGACATCTTGCCTCTGAGATGCTTGTGATTGCAGATGAGGACGGGCCTGTTGCGGTAGCCGGAGTCATCGGCGGAGAAGACACGGAGGTCGGCGCCCATACAAGGCGCATCCTCCTTGAGAGCGCGTATTTCATCCCGTCACAGGTAAGACGCACTGCCAAGGCGCTCAAGATCTCCACTGAGGCCTCATACAGGTTTGAGCGGGGGACAGACCCGCAGGGCGTTATAAGCGCGTTAAAGCGTGCGGCAGTGCTTATCTTGGATATTGCAGGTGCCAGGTCAGCGGAATTCAAAGATGTATATCCATGTCCGGCGGGTGGGCGTACTATAGGCCTGAGACCGGCCAGGGTGGAAAGACTGCTCGGCGTCGCCATCGGCGGCGCCCATATCGTTGCAATGCTTAAGACCCTTGGGCTTTTGCTTGAGAGAGAGGCCGAGGGGTGTCTTTATTTTTCGATTCCTTCCTATCGCCATGATCTCGTCGAGGAGGCCGATCTTATCGAAGAGGTTGCAAGGCTTTATGGCTATGGGAATATAGCCTCTACGATACCAGAGGCCGGTATAGCCGTTGATATTGAAGGGTACCGGCAGCCGCCGCACGATAGGGCCAGGCGGATACTTGTATCGCAGGGGATGAGCGAGATTATTTCATATAGTTTTTTATCTGACAAGGAGATCAGCCGTCTTGGATTAAATGTTTCAGACCCGAGATCCAGCATGGTAAGGCTTAAGAATCCACTGAGCGAAGACCTCGCTGTAATGAGGACGAGCCTTTTGCCGCAGCTTTTTGGTGCCGTGGCCAGGAACCAGTCTCAGCGTAATATGGATCAGCGGCTTTTTGAGATTGGGGCCGTGTTTCTTGGCAAGGGCGCAGGTCTGCTCCCGGATGAAGAATGCAGGGTGGCAGCCGTATTGTCTGGCGCCCGGAACCAGGCGTCATGGGCATGGAGCGTGGAGCCAGTTGATGTCTTTGACATCAAGGGTGTCATGGAGGAATTGTTGAAGGGGTTTTTTATAAACCGATGGACGCTTGAGCCCGGCACACCCGGTGATCCGTTTTATCTTTCTGGGGCATCGGCAAGGATTGTCGATGCAGGAGGGGCGGGAGAGCTAGGCACATTCGGCGAGGTTGCGCCGGATATCCTTGCCGAATGGGGTATAGAAGGCCGCCTCTTCGCCTTTGACCTGTCGGTCGACAGGCTTGACAAGGCCGCCTCTTCTCGTCCGCAGTTTATGCCTTTGCCCAGGTTCCCGGCGGTTGAAAGGGATGTCGCCCTTATAATATCAGACTCTATCCCCGCCAGGGATGTCTTGGATTTTGTCCGTGGCTGCGGTCCGGAATTCCTGGAAGATGTGGAGATTTTTGATGTTTACGCCGGCAGCCCCATTCCAAAGGGCTCAAAGAGTCTGGGGCTGAGGCTTAGATATAGGGCGGCAGAACGCACGCTTTCCGAAGAAGAGGTGTCGGGGCCTCATGATGGGCTGGTAGGCCTGGCTCTCAAGAGATTTGATGCAAGCTTAAGGGGATGATGGGCACCCTTACAAGACGCGGTATAGCAAGATATGTAAGCGGAGAACTTGGTTTTTCCGTCAGGGAGAGCCAGAAGCTGGTGGATATGCTCCTTGGAGAGATATGTTTGGCCCTCAAAGGGGGCGCTGCGGTGAAGATAGTAAAATTCGGCATATTCCGCCCTGTTGAAAAATCCGCCCGCATGGGAATGAGCCCTGTTGACGGAAAACCTATTGAGATACCCCCCAGAAAGGCAGCGGCCTTCCGCCCCAGCAGGATACTCAAGGCGGTTGTAAATGGAGAACAAAGAGAAGAGATATTACCGGATCGGCGAGGTCAGCAGGCTGACCGGAGTTGACCAGCATGTGCTTCGTTACTGGGAGGGTGAATTCCGCGAGATTCGTCCGCGCAGGGTTGCTAAGCAGCGGCTGTACAGGGCCGAGGATATCAAGATAATCGAGCGCATCAAGGACCTTCTCTATAAAGATGGTTTTACGATAGCCGGTGCGAAGAAGAGGCTTATGGAAGACAGGAATCCGGTGGTTTCTGTGCAGGCTGAGCTCTTTCCTGATACCTGCTGCAAGGCTGAGCCGGAGGCCATTCTTGAAGATATAAGGCGTGGGCTTGTCTCTATCAAAAAAATGCTGGAGGGCGCTGAGCGCTGAATGGATGAATCTTTATTAAAGAGACTTGGCGAGCTTAGAAAGAGGATAGACAGGATAGATATCGAGATAGTCTTGCTTCTCAAGGAACGTTTGTCCATGGCCTTTGAGATCGGCAAGGCCAAGGCCGACGCCCGTCAAGACATGTTTGATCTCGGACGCGAACAGGAGGTCATGGACAATATCCTTAGAGACAATGCGGGCGCGTTCCCGCCTGCAGTGCTAAAGGTCATCTTCAGCGAGATAATTTCTGCCTGCAGGAACGCCCAGAGGCCGTCGAAAGTGGGTTTCTTTGGTCCGGAGACGACATTTACACACATGGCTGCGACTAGATTTTTCGGTCACGCCCCATGCTTTGTCCCGCTCAACACCATAACAGATGTCTTTGAGGAGGTGGAGAGGGGGCGCGTTGATTTCGGCGTAGTGCCCATGGAGAACTCCATCGAGGGCACGGTGTCGCTTACCTTGGACGGTTTCTGTGAATTTAAGGTTAAGGTATGCGGCGAGATATATCTGCCGATATCGCATGATTTGATGAGCCAGAGCGGTAGGATTGACAATATCAGAAGGATACTTTCGCATCCGCACGCCATAGCCCAATGCAGGATGTGGCTTCAGAAGAACTTGCCCGCCGTGCCGGTCGAAGAATTCGTAAGCACGGCTCAGGCGGCCAGGTGGGCCGCCGTGGATCCGTCGGTTGCGGCGATCGCCAGCCCGCTTGCGGCCAGTACATATAATCTCCAAACAGTGGCGAGACACATAGAGGATTTTGCTGGCAACACCACGAGATTCCTGGTGTTGGGTCTTGAATGTCAAAAACCTAGCGGCAATGACAAGACGTCCATACTTTTAAGCCTTGAAGACAGGCCGGGCTCTCTCTATCAGCTCCTTGAGCCGCTGGCCAAGCGCGGGATAAATCTCACCAAGATTCAGTCGAGGCCGGTCAAGAACGAACCGTGGAGATATCTTTTTTATGTGGACATAGCCGGCCACATCGATGACCCCAAGGTTAAAGAGGGCGTGGATGCCATAAAAGAAGGCTGCGCATTCCTTGAATGGCTCGGTTCGTATCCGCAGGGCAGCCTGGCCGAGGACTAGACGCATGACCGCGCTGTGTCTGGAGGGCCGTTGTCTTTGTTATTTCTTTGAAAGTTCAGCTACCTCGTAATGGACGAAACCAAGTTGAGAAGGCTTCTTGGTAAAGGCTAGATACCTGTCGTATTCCTTGAGGGCCTCATTCTTGTGGCCAGAAGCGGCCAGCACCCTTGCAAGATCGAGAGTGGCCTGGGGTTTAAAGGCATTATTCCGGCTTGCTGATTCAAAATTTCTTTTTGCATCTTCAAGAAGCCCCTTTTCTTCCTTTAGATAGCCGAGGCCCATGGAAGAGACCGCGAAGAGGGCGTTTCCCTTCGGGAAGGCCTTTTCGGCCTTTGAAAAGGCCTCAATGGCCTTGTCTGTCTCGCCTCTGTCGCGGTATAAAGCGCCCAGCATCAAAAGGGCCTCCTTCGACGCCTCGCTGCCTCTGTATCTCTGCACCAGTTTTTCAAGGAGTGCTGTCTCATTTTCTGTTTGTTGCCCGTTGGATATGGCGTCCGCTAAGAGCAGAGACGCCTTGGTTTCCTGGCGGTCTTTGTAAAAGACATAGCCAGACACTATGGCGATGAGCAGGATCACTACGGATGCCCCGGCCAGAATCTCGCGCATATGTTTCATGGCTGCATCCAGCGTTCCGGAATATTGTATGGATGCTATCTCTTCGAGCACAGAAAATTTTACTTTCTCAGACCTGTCAATATCGTGTTTCATGTCTTGTTTCAATCTATGTCTCCTCGTAATTTATGCTTTTTTGCCAAAGAAATCATGCCATGCAAAAATAAGCGGTGCTGCATCGTGCCTTATCACTACGCATTCGGAGACCGAGCCGATAAAAAGCGTATGATCCCCTGTGTCAAACATGCTTGCCAGCTCGCAGTCGATATAGGCATAGGCCTTGGTTATAACCGGAAGACCGCTCATTGTGGTTGTATGGTCAATGCCCTTGAACTTGTCGAATGATCTGCCGCTCTTAAAGCCGAAGTGTTTCGCAAGATCAATCCCGTCTTCAGCCAAGGCGTTCAGACAAAAGCGGCCCGATTCCTTTATGAGACCATAGGTAAAACGCTGCTGTGCAATGGATACGGCCACCATCGGCGGATTAAAAGAGACCTGGCTCGCCCAGGCGGCGGTCATGCCGTTTATTTTTTCTCCGTTCCTTGCCGTTACAATATACACTCCGCTGGGCAGCGCCTTTGATATACGTTCCTGCATGGCAGTCTCCTTTCATAACCTTTATGGCAAGTCTGATTCGGGCCGGGACCTATTTTGATACCCAAGTCTATCTTTGTTTATTTTTAACATATGGGCCATGATTTAAGAAGGGGGTTTATGTTGCCTTTCCCCGAAGATATTCTGCATTATCCGCCTTATGAGCGGCAGATTTTCCTGCCGTCCGCATTTTTTTGCAGGTTCAAAACCCTTTCTCCATCTGATGAATCTCGCAGGGTTCCCCGCCACTACTGAAAACGGCATGACATCCTTTGTCACAACAGAACCTGCCCCGACAACAGCGCCTTTGCCGATTTCCACGCCCTGAAGGACACATGCGCCCGCGCCGACCCATGCACCCCTGCGTATCCTTATTCTGCCGTAGGTCAGCCCGTGATCTATGACCGGTTCCGGGGGGCCGTCGATGTCATGGCCCGCGCTCAGAATCTTGGCCCCAGGCCCTATAAGGACCTCGTCATCTATATGGAGTCCACCTTCTCCTGAAAGATACGTCCCTGTGTTTATCCACACGCGGCTGCCGATCAGGATGCTGGCGTCTGGATTGACGCCTACATCTCCGACTACGAGACGGACATCATTAAAAAGGACTACGCCGTCGCCAAGGATGATCCCGCGCCCGTGAGCCGCGCCTACATGATAGCATGTCACTGAACCGGCAATCCTGAGTCCATGTCCGGCCCTGGTTATGCCGGCAGGCGGCGTGTCTTTATCCCACATTGGGGGAAGGTCCTGATATGACGCATTAAAAGGAGGAGGATATGTTTGTCCCATGATTGATCATCATACAGTCAGGTGTTGTTTCATAAAAGTATTTACTTAAGACTATTGACCGTTTTTGTCACAAATTTTATCTTTACTGTCTTGTGGAGCTTTTATTGCACATATGTTGCGGCCCTTGTCTGCTTTATCCGGCAAAAGACCTAAGGGCGGATGGCTTGGATGTCGTCGGTTATTTTTATAACCCGAACATCCATCCCTTTACTGAATTTGAAAGAAGGGCCGATGCCCTCGAACAGGCAAGAAGCGCCCTCGGTTTGGATGTATTATATAATGAGGCTGCGTATGAACCGGTGCATTGGTTGAGGGCCGTTGGAGAGCGGACTGTGCAGGCGCAAAGGTGCCAGATATGTTATCGTATAAGGCTTGAGGCAGCGGCCAGAAAGGCGGCGGAGCTAAATTTACCGTATTATAGCACTACCCTTCTTTACAGTAAATACCAGCGGCATGACCTTGTCCGCAGTATCGGTGAAGAGATAGGTGAATCAACAGGTGTCAAATTCTTCTATAAGGATTTTCGCGCCGGATGGGATGAGGGCGTTTCAATGGCAATCGGGCTTGGCATTTACCGGCAGCCCTATTGCGGCTGTATCTATAGTGAGGCTGAGCGTTACCATAAGAGGGCCGTCAGGCTTAAAGACAGGTTTATGTCGTGCAACCAGACGGTAAAAGGAGTCGATAAAAAAAGTGAACCCATTTCCTGAATTTGGCAAGACCCTCATAGCGATAGGCGTTTTTTTCGTCATCGCAGGGCTTGTTATGATATTGGCGCCAAAGATACCCTGGATCGGGAGATTGCCGGGGGATATCGCAATCAAGCGGGGCAACTTTGTATTTTATTTCCCCCTGGCGACCTCTGTCATTATAAGCATAATTCTTACCATTATCTTTTCGATATTCCGTAGATGAGCGAAGAAGAGAGATGACGCGGAGAGACTGGATTAAAAAGGCGGGCAAATGGGGCCTCATGTCCCTTTTTATGTATCCGCTATATGCCTTTATCGTAAACGTGAGGGTGCGTCCTCCGGAAGAGGTGAGGGTGAGTACTATTCCAAAGGGTAATGAACCCGTGATCGAGCCGCAATTCGCCCTCTTTGAGACTGCAAAGGGGCCCATAGCCGTCTCAAGGCAATGCACGCATCTGGGTTGCACAATCAACTACAAGGGCCATGAAAAGGGTTTTTTGTGTCCCTGCCACCAGAGCCATTTTTCTTGGGATGGCAGATATATCTCAGGGCCGGCCAAAAAGGACCTTCCAAGGTTCGCGGTAAAGAGGCTTGAGGGCGGCAAGGGCTATATAGTTGAGATTCCAAGGGGGCTGCCTTGAGTTCGTTTGGCCGTT
Source organism: Deltaproteobacteria bacterium (assembly GCA_021787835.1). Classification (GTDB taxonomy): domain Bacteria; phylum Desulfobacterota; class Dissulfuribacteria; order Dissulfuribacterales; family Sh68; genus JAJYLJ01. The sequence goes on from JAJYLJ010000008.1 coordinate 26,966, forward strand.
TGGCAGAGTATGCAACCGCCGCCCTCCTGGTCTCGATAGTTTCGGGTTTCGTGGTGGCCTATCAATATGAAGTCGCCGATCCATTCATATCGTGCGTTGCAATGGAGGCGGCCATACCTTTCGGGGCGTTTTTCCGCGCCCTTCATTTTTGGTCGAGCCAGGCCTTTTTCCTGCTCATGTGGATTCATATAGCACAATCCATTCCAAGGCTTGAGAAACTGAAATCAAGCCCCAGGGGCCGTATATATTGGGCCGTATTGATCCTTGGGATCGTGCCGTCAGGGGTATTCGCCCTTTTTTCAGGTTATGTCTTGAGGTGGGACGCCACAGGAAAGGCGGCCGGCACCATAGCTGAACACCTGCTTCTGGACATACCTCTCGCCGGTCGCAGTCTGGACAGGTTTTTTATAGCCATTGCCAATGAGGGCCTTGACAGGGTCTATGCGGTTCATATCCTCCTTGCCGCATTGCTTTGGGGCATAGGGACGTGGTATCACACAAGGCGTGTATTTTTAAAATGGAACGCATGGGGCCTGATCCTAGCGTCGTGCGGCCTTGTCTCCACTGTCTTTCATGCCCCGATTGACATCCCGCAGGATATGACAAGCCTCATCAAAGGCCCCTGGTTTTTTTTGGGGGTCCAGGAACTCTTGCGTTATCTGCCGCCTCTTTTTGCAGGGGTTATCTATCCGGCCATGCCGGTCATGGTCCTTGCAGGTCTTCCGTGGACCAAGGACACCAAGCCCTGGCTGTGGTCCATCGCAGGCTGGGGGGCCTTGTACGCCGGGCTTGTCCTTATCATGTGCATGAGGGGTTAAATCACTCCTTTTCCGGTTTGGTTGCCTCAGTCTTTGCCGGGCCAAAACCGGAGATGTGCGCCCTTGAGACCTTGATTTTAATGTTGTCAGCCACCTCAAGGGTTATGACCTTATCCGTCAGCCCGGTGATCTTGCCGATAATGCCTCCGGCCGTCATCACCTCTTGCCCCTTTTCAAGCGCGTCCAGAAATTTTTTGTGCTCTCTGGCCTTTTTTTGCTGGGGGCGTATAAGGAGAAAGTAAAAAATAAAAAAGATGATGACCAGCGGCAGCAGCGACAGGATCGGATTTCCGGCTCCGCCTGGCCCTCCAGGCGGCGTTCCCATTGCAAATGCTATTGATGTCCCGAGCATAATTCCTCCCTTTTTCTATAGAATGCCTGTCTCCATGCCTCAAGGCAACCTTTTTTTATGGCGCCTCTGATTTCTTTCATGAGACTTAGATAATAATGAATATTATGGATCGAAAGGAGCCTGTATGCCAGGAGTTCCTTCGCCATAAAGAGATGCCTAAGATAGGCCCTGGAGTAATTCCTGCATGCGTAACACCCGCAGCATGGGTCAATAGGTCCGGGGTCTCTTTGAAAACACGCATTCTTTATAACAATGCGGCCGGAAGAAGTAAAGAGCATGCCGTTTCTCGCGTTTCTTGTGGGCATTACACAGTCGAACATGTCAATGCCGCGCGACACGCATTCGACAAGGTCCTCTGGTGCGCCGACCCCCATGAGATAGACAGGGTGCCGCTTAGGGATCAGGGGTCTTGTGGTCTCCACCATCTCAAAAAGCATTTCCTTCGGTTCCCCTACGCTAAGCCCGCCAAGGGCGTAACCGTTGAAGCCTATTTCAATGAGGTCTTCCGCGCTCTTTTGTCTGAGCTGGCGGGACATCCCGCCTTGGATGATCCCGAACAGGTGTAGTTCCTTGCGCCTTTTTGCGGCCTTGCACCTTGCGGCCCAGCGGCTGGTAAGGGCCGTTGCCTCTGCCGCATCCTTTTCGTCCACGGGATACGGGATACAGGTGTCAAGGCACATCATGATGTCAGAGCCTAGGGCCTCCTGTATCTCGATGGCAAGCTCAGGCGTCAGTCTGCGATACGAGCCGTCAATGTGCGAGCGAAAGACAGCCCCTTCTTCTTCGATCTTGCGGAATCCGGCAAGACTGAAGACCTGGAATCCGCCGCTGTCCGTCAGTATGGGCCGGTCCCATGACATGAAGCTGTGGAGTCCGCCCAATTCTTCAATCAACCTGTGTCCCGGCCTTAGATAGAGGTGATATGTATTCCCAAGGATGATTTGGGCACCGCATTCCTTGAGGTCTTCAGGACTCAGGGCCTTGACAGCGGCCTGTGTTCCAACCGGCATGAAACATGGCGTATCGATCGCGCCATGACAGGTGTGAAGGCGTCCCAGTCTTGCAAGACCAGACGGGTCCATGAAGAGTTCTTCGAAAATGGGTCCCATGCCTTCAGCCGGCCTTGTCAATCATTCACCTGCCGCCTCCGCGGAAAGTGCGCGGGCCGGCCCCGCCCCTTTTCTCAATCCAGTCAAGAGCCGCTCGTGCAGATTCTCAAAGGCCCCGTTTGACATGATAACCACGACGTCTCTGTCTTTGCAGATTTTGCAAAGGGCGCGGGCAATGGACGCCGCGTCGGGGAGGCATTCAGCGTCCACCCCTAGGTCCTTCAAATCCTCTGTAAGCCTTTTTGACGAGAATCTGTCTCCTGGCGGGGCCTTTTCCAGGTCAGGCGTCTCGCGCACCAAAACCATGTCGGCATTGACAAGGGCCCCTGGATAGGCATTTTGGAATACGGCCCTCCTGCTAGTGTTCGTCCTTGGTTCGAATACTGCTATGAGCCGTCTGCCATGATATTTTTCCCTGAGAGCGGCAAGTGTCTCCTTTACGGCCGTAGGGTGATGGGCGAAGTCATCTATGACGGTAACGCCCGCCTCGATACCCCTTATCTCCTGGCGTCTTTTTACCCCCTGAAACGATTCGAGTCCGTCCAGGACCGTTTTGTTGGCGAACCCAAATTCGATCAGGAGCGCCGCAGCCCCAAGAGCGTTTATGGCGTTGTGCCTGCCCGGAAGCGGGACAAGGGCCTTGAGGGGTGTTTTGTCTTTAGATATGAAATTAAATTCTGTGCCCGAGCTTAGTGTCTTATGCGACATAAGCATATAATCCGCGTCCTCGGTCTCGCCATATGTTATGACCCGGCATCGCGCATGGCCCAGGATATCTCTTATGGCCGGCCAGTCGGCGCAGGCGACGAGGAGGCCGTCTTCGGGGATGATCTCCACAAGGCGGGTGAATGCGGCCTTTACCGCATCAAGATCAGGGTATATGTCCGCATGGTCAAATTCGATACTGGTAAGGATGGCGGCCTTGGGTCTATAGTGAACGAACTTCGGCCTCTTGTCGAAGAAGGCCGTGTCGTATTCATCTCCTTCAAGGACAAACCATGGCCTGGAGCCAAGCCGGAAGCCGCTTCCAAAGGCGCTGACCACCCCTCCGATCATAAAGCCAGGGTCTTCGCCGACACTCATAAGGACTGAGACCAGAAGCGAAGATGTTGTGGTCTTCCCGTGGGTCCCAGAGACCACAAGCGGTGTCCTGTCATGCAGGAAGAAGTGTGAAAGGGCCTGCGGAAAAGACATGTACGGGATACCCTTCCGGAGCACATATTCGGCCTCCGGGTTGTCCCGCCTTATGACATTTCCGATTATCACAAGATCGGGCCTTGAGGAGAGGTTTTTTTCTCCGTAGCCCAAATAAACCGGTATCCCGAGTCCCTTTAAGAGGTCTCCCATAGGCGGATACGCCTGACTGTCCGACCCCTGAACATTATACCCCTTTTCCTTGAGAAGACCGGCTAGGGCGGCCATCCCTGTGCCGCATATACCCATCAGATAGATATCGCGGCAGGCAGCGGCGTCTGGCGTGCGCGTATCTGCTATGTCTTCAAACTCCATTGACATTTGTATCCCTTGCCGATCTGTTTTTTTTGCATAGTATCTGCCTGCGCCTTCTGCGGCAATATAATAATGGATTTTAGCAACTTCTCATAAAGAGGGCCCCCACGTGCATTTTGGTTATGTGTTTGAAGCCTGGATCAACGCAAGAATTCCGGCTTACTTTCTTGTTGATTTTCTGGTATCTTTTAATCCGGTGACTGTTGCAATATTGGATTAAAATACTAAATCGGGCCCGGAAGGACCCGGCTTCAACCGGGAGGCAGCAATGAAGACAAATAATCATAGAATATTCTGGGCCGCCGTTTTGGGCGTCCTGCTCATGCCGTTCGGAATGAGGGATGCGTCCGCCGGCGTAAGCGTCAACATCAATCTCGGCCCGCCGCCGATTTTTGCCCCGGCGCCGCCTGAAGTGGTGATGATCCCTGGCTCCAGTATCTATTTTGTTCCCAACTTGAATATCGACGTATTCTTCTACAACGGTTACTGGTGGTCTCCGCGCGGAGGCTATTGGTACCGTTCAAGGGCTTACAACGGGCCGTGGAGAACGATAAACAGGCGCTATGTCCCCGCCCCTTTATTCAGAATCCCTGGGCATTACAGGGGCGTATATGAGAGAGAGCCCCGCATCCCTTACGGGAGGTGGAAACACAGGGAAAGAATAGAACGCAGGCAATGGAGGGAAGAACACGGTGGATGGAATGAGCGCGGGCCCGGGCGCGGTCACGGACGTGACAACTGATAACTCTCTGATTTTTATAGACAGGTGCAAAAAGTCACAGCGCCGCCGTGGGAAGGGGCGGGTCAAGATATCCGCTGGATTCAGCGTTTCAGCAATTTTATCAAAGGCCTTTTTGCAATTGAAAGAGGCTGTGGCTTTGGCACGGCAACGTCCTTTCTCGAAACTCGAGGAGCAGGAGCTGATACAGGCCTTTGAATTCACCAATGAATTGGCCTGGAATACCCTTAAAGACTTTCTCGGAAGCCGCGGCGTCGGCAATTTCTATGGCTCAAAAGACGCCGCCCGCGAGGCGCCTTTAAGTCAGGCCTGATCGGAAACGGCGAGGCGTGGATGGACATGATAAAAGCCGCGATCTTACCACGCATACCTATGATGAAGCCACGGCATCCCACATCGTTTCCGCCGTTCGTAATACCTGCTTCGCGGAATTCGATGCGCTCCGGATCAAGCTTGAAAAACTGAAGCAGGAAGAACAGGCATGAAATACGGCCTGCAAGACGACATCATCCGGAAAATCCGTGCCGTTTTTTCCGCTACCCACAGGTGGAACAAGCGGTTCTGCATGACTTACGCGCCAAAGGGAATTACAAAAACGGTTCGGATATTGACCTGTCCATTTTTAGCCGTATCAGCGATCCCGACGTCATAGAGCATATCCAGCGCATGGGTCTGAAATTTTAGATAAGGCGCCGGTCTATTCTGAAACGGCATGGTAAGAAAATAAGCCTTCCCTTTGTCCAAAAGCCTCATATGGACCATGTTTACAGATTACGGTTAGCTACGCTATAGTTAGCGGCCGTTTTCAAGAAAAGGAGCAGCGTGTTGACAAAGGCGAAAGGGGATGGAGTCTGCCCGGAAACGGCATACGATCAATGGCGGACAGGTTCATTCAGGGTGCTTGGGACCATCAGTTTTTCCCATTTTCTGAACGACACCATCCAGTCATTGATCTTTGCAATCTATCCCCTTTTAAAGGCCAATTTTGAACTCACCTTCGTCCAGATCGGGGTGATTTCTCTAATTTACCAGATCACCGCCTCTTTGCTCCAGCCGATGGTCGGGTTCTACACGGACCGGCATCCCAAGCCCTATTCCCTGGCGTTCGGCATGGGATGCACCCTCTGCGGCCTCCTGGTACTGGCCATGGCCTGGAATTATGAAACATTGCTCATCGCCGCCGCCATGGTCGGCATGGGGTCCTCTATCTTTCATCCAGAATCTTCCCGTGTTGCGAGGATGGCCTCGGGGGGACAATACGGGCTCGCCCAGTCTGTTTTTCAGGTGGGCGGTAACGCAGGAACCGCCATGGGCCCTTTGATGGCGGCCTGGATCATAATCCCCGGCGGGCAGCGCAGCATACTGTGGTTTTCACTCCTTGCCATGCTTGCGATCCTTATACTTGTAAAAGTTGGAGGGTGGTACAAGCGCCGCCGTGCATTTAAAGGCGGAAAGGCTGAAGGCCCTAGGGATGCAAAATCAGGGTTTTCAAGGCGCACCGTAGCCCTCTCCCTGCTGATCCTTCTGGTGCTTATCTTCTCCAAGTACTTTTACCTGGCCAGCCTCAACAACTACTTCACTTTTTACCTCATGCACCGCTTTCATCTGCCGATACAATCGGCGCAGTACCACCTCTTTGCATTTCTGTTCGCCGTTGCGCTCGGCACGATCATAGGGGGGCCGATCGGCGACCGGATCGGGCGGAAAAAGGTCATTTGGCTCTCCATCCTTGGGGCCGCGCCGTTCACCATCGCCCTGCCCTATGCAAACCTTACATGGACAGGAATATTGGCCTTTGCAGGCGGCTTCACCCTGGCGTCGGCATTTTCCGCCATTCTGGTGTTCGCCCAGGAACTCATGCCGGGCAAAGTCGGGGCCATCTCAGGCCTGTTCTTCGGGCTCGCCTTCGGAATGGCGGGAATAGGCGCTGCGGTGCTGGGGAAACTGGCGGACCTGTACGGCATCGAATTCGTCTATCATGTCTGTTCTTACCTTCCCTTACTAGGGGTGCTGACCGTATTCCTGCCGGACATCCGGCTTAGAAGATCATCGTGAACCCATCCTCCTATTTACTTATCGATGCCGGGGTTCGGAGCTAACAAAAGGCTCGGACATCTCATTTAAGTCTTGAATCACTGACCTGCCAGCACGGAGTGATCCATGCGGCCATGTTCTCCACGAGTATGTTCATGTCGCATGATACGAGGCTGCCATTGTGCTCAAGTCCAAGGGAGCGGAAGCGCTGCGAGGTGTTCGAATTGAAGGCGTCCAAGTTAAGGCTGACGTTTGAGATGCCTCAATAGACGAGACGGCGGACGGTTGTCGCGTCGCAATAGTGATTAAAACGTTAAAAATTTGTCTGTCAGACTGCCGTGTTTATAGCTGTCTGGCGAACGCAATTGTTTTTAATATGCTTATCCAGTTAGCTCAGAATAGTGATAAAATACTCCAAAATCTAAGTAGAGGTATATCCCATATCAGAACTTAAGGATATCGGGACGCTTTACCGTTAGTTCGAAAAAGAGGGTGATACCGTGAAAGCGATAAATCGCTTTATGGTGCGTGGCTGCGGCCTTCTTATGGATACCTTTTTCTCTTTCACAATTCTTGGCTTATGTATTAATAACATGCATAGCCTATAAAGAATTTGAACTTTATTCTATCGTTCTTCCTGGTATTTTTTTCTTATTTTTGTAATACTTATGTCAATTATTGAAGTTGAAAGGATCTCAATATTGGATAGATACGATAAAATAATTGATAGGTATCTCGATGAACAGAGAAAAGATTATTTAAATATTTTAAACAACTCTATGAATATTCGAAATATGATGCTCACATGGGAGGCCTCCGAATTTAAAAACAGAAAGCTTGGAGAAGTAATTAATGAGATAGCCAAACGATATGAAATACCTAAAGATTACTTATCAGACTTGGATCAAATGCTGAGAGGGTTTAATGAGAAATACTTGGAATTGAGAATAGATTGTTGAAACATGACCCGCCACGAGAGAGTTTTTTATTTCACAAGTAGGAATTGACTATTGACAATCCTGATGGCATATTTATCCAAAACCTAGAACTGGGTATAGTATAATATGAATCAACAAACCATCACCGCCCGCATAGTATGTGCCTCGGTACTTTGTTTGTTCTTGATCAGCAGCGTGGCGTGCTCTCGCACGACGCTCGCCCCTATGTTTATGGCGCACGATGGGTCAAGTGTTATTGATTGTTCGGGTTCAGCAGGGCCTTCTGTTGATTATAAAATCTATATGCTCCGTCTGGTCGAGGCGCCGCCGGGCCATGTAAGTGGGAGCATTGCCATATCTTCAATAAATCAGGAAGGTTTGCGGAATGATGCTGTGCACAGTATTTCCGGCAGTATTTATAAGGACAATATAAGTCTTCAGATAGGTAGGGAATCATTCTTTCAACAATCAGTAAATGTGGTTGGAAAGCTGGATAATGACAATTTGACGCTCAGCGTAGGCAATTCCACTATTGTTTTTCATAGAGCATCTCAACGCGAATATGAAACAGAATTGGAAAAAATAAATAAACTCGGACGGCATGTTGTTAAAATTAATCAGGCAAATAAACAAATAGCCGAAGCTGAATTGAATTATCAAAAACTGAATACCGATTTGGAGGATTACATTAAATGGGGTCAAACAAGAATTGATCATCTATCTAATGTTCGTCATTGGTATGCCGATCGCATTGCTCGTTATACAAAGTGCTTACAGACCATTCGTCCTTTAGCTGAGGCTCATATACCGTCTTGGCGTTGGCAATGGTGTGTTTTATCGATAGAGAATGACCGATATAACCGCGATCAGTTTATCCGCGACGGGCGAGATATTTGTTTAGAAAATCAGCGAAGGGTAACCAGCCTGGATGCCAAAATCGCGTCCGTACCGCAGCAGTTGTTGGAGGCGCTGAGTTTAATGGAGTCTGTTTGCCCGTTTCTGAATGATGTTGTCTCATGCGAGGCGAAGGTGAAGAATTTAAAGTCGCTGCTTGGAAACATTGAAAAAGATAAGGCGGTCGCTGCTTACCGGGCAATAATTCCACAAGTCCAGAATGCGCTTGATACGGATATGCAGATCGAAAAAGAAGGAGAGAATAGGTTATTGATCATAGATAGCCAAGTGACGAGTTTGTATCAATCGGCCTCAAAGAACTAACCGGTATGTCTAACTTTGAGAATGCACCTCTGCTGTTGGACTTCTCGATTCCGCTGTTTCGTGACAGTAACTCGCTGCAATTCCCCAGGCCCGTTGTGGGTCAGCCAGCGGCAATTCAGCAGTTCACCGACATTGCGGACTGGCGGAAGTATGTGCTTGACCTGCGTTTGTCTGGCAGTGTGCCAGAGATTTCCCGTCGTAAATACGATCAGGTTTTACGACTGTTGTTTATGGCATGGCTGGACGACAGTATAATCAAGTTGGCTGAACTTGGTGCACTAGCAGCACTGGAAGGTGCGATTAAGGCACGTTACCCGGATAAGTTCAACGGGCTTGAGGCCGCTCTGAAGTATTTAGTGAAGAGCGGCGGTGTGACCGACGAAGCATTGCGGGTTTTCCGAGAAACCGGTATGCCCGTCGTGCAAAACATCCTGCGCACATCCAAGAATGGCAGCGGCTCGAGTCTCAGCGAAATCCGCAATCGGCTTGCGCATGGTGACCCGTTTGAGATCATGCCTTGGGCTGGCCTTTTTGAGGTTGTCCGTGATTTGATCGATTTCATGTACCCCCCACCAGCAGAGTCCACCGCATCATGACCTATCTGCACCGAACCCCCGTTTCGATACTGCATTTTGTGCAAACCATGTCGTCTCTGATGGATTCGGAGCATAGAAAAGAGACTTCCCGGAAATATGGCCTGAGCCGCTCCCATTGGTGATAAGGGCATTGACTTATAACAAGACGGTGGAGCAGGTCTTT